>JBDUAX010000132.1:0-9954 GCA_040004455.1 Gemmatimonadaceae bacterium | reverse complement strand
GATTGGTGATATGGGCGCGCACTTGATTGATCAGCCGTTCTGGGCGCTCGATTTGAAATATCCGACGTCAATCAGCGGTACATCAACGCAGTGGGGCGGACCGAAGGAAGATCTCGCGACGTATCCGCTCGCGACGTTCATTCAGTATGAATTTGCGGCGAGAGGAAAGGCACCGCCGGTGAAATTGTTCTGGTATGACGGTGGGTTGATGCCGCCGAGGCCTGCTGCATTGCCGGATAACGTGACGTTGTTGACGGGAAGTGGTGATGGAGGCGGTGGTGTGTTGATTGGCGAGAAGGGATTCTTGCAGTACGACACGTATGGGGAGAATCCGCGTGTGTATCCGGAGAGTTTGCGGAAGGCGGCGGATGCCGTGCCGAAGACGGTGACGAGAATTGCGACCAGTCACGAGATGAACTGGGCGAATGCGGCGAAGGGTGAGGGGACGGCGAGTAGTCCGTTTGAGTATGCGGCGATGTTGACGGAAACGATGTTGCTCGGCATTGTTGCGTTGAAGACAGGGCAGGGGGAACGGTTGGAGTATGATGGTGCGAACATGAAGGTGACGAACAAGCCGGAGGCGAATAAGTTTTTGACGCGGGAGTACCGGAGTGGGTGGGCGATTTAACAGCGAGTGATTGAAAAGGAAGAGCGCGCATCCGGGGTGGGTGCGCGCTTGGCATCAGCGATTAATGCTCGTCCGAAGCGTGGGCAAGCCGCCAAATACAGCGAGTCTGGTCACCTCGATAGAGCTTTCCACACTATGCAAAGTGAGGTGACGTGGAATCGGTCATAGGCGTGATTGGAAATGTGGTCTTGCCGTATGCTGTGTTGAGTGCGCTGGCGATGTTGCTCGTTGAATTTTTCGCGCGGGTTATTTCTTTGCGAGAATCAGTTCTTCAAAGTGCAATACGACATATGCTTGCCGATGAGTCAGGCGAGGGCTTTGCCGGTCGTATTTATTCTCATCCATTGATCAAATCACTTTCGGCTCCAGATCGTAAACCGGCGTACATACCGGCCCGATTGTTTGCGACAGCGCTCGTTGACGAAGTTCACAACCTTGCGGAAGAGACGAATGATGAGCGCAATCCAAGGGCCAGTATCGGAGGAATTGACAGTGGATTTGCTCGGTCGGTTCGTAATCTCGTCCATGGCGAATTGAGGCAGGCGTTGATGGCGCAGACTCGCAATATGGGGAACGGAAATGAAGCAATTGTGATTCAGAAATGGTATGACGATGTGATGGATCAAGCATCCGGAACATATCGTTGGAAGACCGTCCAGATTTTGACTTGCGTGGCATTCGTCATAGTGTTTTTAACAAATTTTGACGCAATCAGGATTACGAACCACATTGCGGACCGCGCCCTGATTGAGCGTGTAATTGAAGCGAAGACTAAGGCCATAGCCTCAACAGATACCAGCACCTCTGGAGCACTCTCCTCAAACACTGATCAATTGGCGTCATTGAAAGATTTGGCGATGCCGATTGGCTGGTCGGGCGAACAATACAGTGGTGCTTGGAGTGTCATGAAGTTGATCGGACTACTTACGAGCGTTCTGGCCGTAATTATCGGTGCACCATTTGTTTTCGATTCATTGAATCGTTTTATGGTTGTTCGGTTCACCGTGAAGCCATATGAGAGTCAATAGGGGAAGAAACGGCGGATTAGAGTAGCAAGTGAAAATCGACTTTCAACCGAGCGTCTTCCTCAGCAAGTCTCGATCCGCAAGCATGCCCCCCACTAAATCCAAAGAATCAAAGTCCACCGCCACCATCGGTTTCGAAGACAGGTTCTGGTTCACGGCCGACAGGTTGCGCAACAACATGGATGCGGCCGAATACAAACACGTCGTCCTCGACCGGATCTTTCTCAAGTACATCTTTGTTACGTTCGAAGAACAGTGCGCTCAATTGCTCGCGTGCAACGGCGATCACGCAGGCGCGAACGCCGAAGATCCGAATAAATACGAGGCCGAGAGTGTCTTTTGGGTGCCGGCAGATGCGCGGTGGTCGCACCTACAAGCGAATGCGAAGCAATCCAGCTTCGGAATTTGTTAACGACGCGATGGTGGCATTGGAGCGCGACAACTCGCGACCAAGGCGTTGGTGATGCGCATTTTAAGCAAGTATGGATATCCGCCAGCCCTGCAGGATTACGCAGTGAACACCGTGCTCGCGCAGGCGGAGTTGTTGTGCGCGGAGTTGTTGTGAGCGACGGCGTTTGCGCATTAGCTAGTGCTGTATTTGATGGAACGTTGCGCTTCGTTGATTACCTAGCGCCGAAGTCATCGCGGTTCGGCGAATGGCGGGCCACACTTCGCAGTTGCTATAGAATTATGGAAATGCGTACGATCAAATTGACTGGCATGTACTCAAGGGCCTCGCGTGAGTATTTCTCAGGACAATCCACCGTTTGCGTTCGCAGGTTCATTACAGTTTCCGCGATTGCATTGCCCGTTGATCTCACCGACGGAAGAACTATTTCGGTTCCACTTGAGTGGTATCCACGACTCGCACACGGCAGCGCCGCCGAGCGAAATGGTTTTCGTTTGATCGGACCCGGCACCGGCATTCACTGGCCCGATCTCGACGAAGACCTCAACATCGAAGGCCCGCTCCGCGGCGGAAAGTCTGACGAAAGTGCGAAGTCGTTCGAGCGTTGGCTAGCTGCGCGCAATTCGACGAAATAGCAATCGAATGCAACAGCATCCCGCAACGATGTCACCCGTCCGCACCGAGTGGCGCCTGACGATCACTCCAGATGCCACGTTTGAAAACGCGCCGCGGCGCACTGCCAGTCGCTCGACATGCTGCGAGCGTTCGGCGCGGAACCGCAACACTGACGTTCAAACGAATAGCGTTTGACGCGTCACTCAATCATCAAAGTGCGGGCTACCCAAACATCCCGACCACCAACACCAGTAGCACGAGCACCGCGACAACAATCGCCAACATCAGTCCTTTCGATCCACCCGACGACCGCGACTCCACCATCGGCGGTGGGCTTGCACTCACCCCAACCGACTCGGCCTTCGACATTGACGACGACACCGGCCTCGCACCATACGACGACGACCCTTGCACCACCGTCTCACCCCGCTCTCTCGCCCGCGCAACCGGCGCACGCGAACGCCTTGCCGATTTTCCGATCGATTGAATCTTTTGAAAATGCAATTGCAACAACGCATCCGGCGGAAGATTGCTCTCCGGCCTCGACGGCAGTGGATTTTCCCAAAACGTCGGACGCACAAAGTTCGGCCGCCCGAGCGACAGCGCGTACTCCCACTCCTGCCGCACAAATTGCGAATGCATGGAGTTCGATGACCAGAACAATTGCACGATGTCTGCATCGCGAATCAACTCCATGAGTCGATCATTCCATACTTCACCGGCACGCAAATCGTTCGCATCAATCAAATAACGATCGCCGAGCGTCTTTGCGTATATCTCAAATTGCCGAACCACCTCGACGTCCTTGTGTGAATACGATGCAAAGATCCGCCGATAAGGTCGCGCAGTCGATGCTTCACTTCTTTCAACCGCACGTTCCGGCGCGCTGTGCGCACTGTCAACGCGAATGCTCAACGCGATATCCGCGACGATGATTGCGCCGAGGAATACTGTGAGCCGGCCGCGTGCGGTTTTGCCGTCGAGAATTGGCGCAGCACGCATTCGGAAATCCGCACGATGCACTTGCTCCGCCCACAAAAATGATTGACGCGGCGGATTGAATTCGATGTCCGCAACTTCGGGAACAAAGGTCAGTGTTCCGTCACGCGGAATAGCCTGCGAACTATCATGCACGAGTTTCTGAAATTCGTCGAACTTTCCTTCGAGAATCTGCCTGGCCTGATTCTCGACAACGACAACCGGATCGGGCTCCAAACTCCCACTTGGTGCTTCGGCGAGATGTGCGAACACTAACATTGAATACCACGCTGCTGGGCGCACAACCGCTGGTCGGTACGCGGTGAACTGCACGTTCTCGTCAAGCATTGGTGCATGCGGCGGCAAAGTTGTATCAACAACTGTGCTACCTACCGCGCCGTCGATTGCATTACCCGTTGTTGCAACTAACGCATCTGCGCTTTCGATTGCAGTTCCCGTTGTCACAACCAGCGCATGAGCGTCTCGAACGCGCTGCGCGATGCTCGCAAGCAGCGAGCGCGTCGCGCCGTCCTGCAGATCATAGAAACTTTCAATTTCCAACGCCGCCGTGCGCATCGATGCAAAACGCTCACTCGGCTGCTTCACTAGCATGCGCATGATAGCATCAACCAATCGCTTGGGGGCGTCAGGACGGAGTTCTGCAATTGGAATCGCATTGCGCGATAGGTGCGCAACGCAAAGTTGAACGAAAGTGCCGACGAATATCGGCTGTCCAGTTAACAGTTCGTACGCAATGGTGCCAAGTGCGTATTGGTCGCTCGCGTCGGTTGTGTTGGTGCCTTCACATTGTTCAGGGCTCAGGTACGTCGCATCAATCGCTTGTGAGACTGCCGAATTGCTCTCAGGGCCGGGGGTCGCATGCACGGATCGAGCAACACCAAAGCCGGAAACCAGTACGTCGCCTTCGGGCGTAACATGAATGTCAGATGGTGACAGACTGCCGTGTATCACGCTCTGTTCGTGCGCATGGACGAGTGCTCGCGCGACGTTTTCCAGTATTAGCTGAACAACATCATCTGGAAGAGCGTCGTCGATTTCGGGCGCACCGCCATTAACTGCCCGTGATGATTGTTTTTCGTACGCGAAGATATCAGCGATAGACACTGACTCAACGAAACGCGAAACGAGCAACAGCAAATCATCTGTTTCTTCAACGGAATAGACTTCGAGGATGTTCGGATGATGCAGTCGCGCGTTCTCGCGTGCTGCGCGGTACATCGCCTGGCTTCGTTCGCCCGTGCGTGGACTGTCCTGCACCAACACCGCGATCGCGACCTCGCGACGAAGCCTCAAATCAAGCGCGACATAATTTGCGTCCATCTCGCCGCGTTCACGCTCGCGGAGAATGTCGAAGCGACCGGCAGTAGTGTTTCTGACGCGCTCGAGCAGAGAATCGCGAGACAAGGTTGGCATGTGGCGATCTGGTAGATGATGGCGCTATCCTCTAACGCGAACTTCTCACCCGCTCAATCTGCGCGTGATGCCTCTCAATGTGAAATCTCAAAAACTCCAATCGCTGCCTTCCATCCAAACTCCCCGATAGAAAATGAGGAAACACAATGTCCTCCAAATTCAATCCTTCCAATTCCTTCTCCAAATCTGCCAACACAAACCGCAACGAACCGAACGACGATACCCACACCGCTAACGGCCCGCCAATGTGTGGCGTGGCAATCGGTGGCGCAGTTTCCTTCGGCTTCCAGGTCAGTGCCACAACTTCTTCAATGCTCTTCCCGCTATTGGGTCGCGGCTCGCTCCACACATTGCCGCTGCGCAAATTCGCCGCGCCCGCCCAGATTTTCGTCACGCCCGACATCTCCGCCAAAAACAGATGCTCCACGTTTTCCGTTACCGACCAACTACCGTCGGCAGATTTGCGTGATGCGTCGGCCTCGCTCATTCCTTCTAACGAATTCAAAAGCGTAGTTCGCGCGTGCTCAACCGCTGCAACGAGCTGATGGAGTTGTGTCGTCATGGTATTGAAGGAAAAATGCCCCCTGTCTCGTGACATCGGGCGACGCCGAGAAATTACACCCCGGCAAATGTCTTAGCACCCCCAACGCAAAATGGACCGGCCGCTTGACGTGCATCAATTCATTGTGCAGCCCACAACGCACTTCAACTGAATCGCTCAACGCACCTGCAGCTTCGCCACCAAAATGGTTGCGACCTTCCCTCATTCAAACAAGTCATATGGGCGGTACCAAACTGATTGCACCATTGACTCAATCATCAACCACTGCTACTGTGAACCACATGATGAACCGCGCGCGATTTACCAACGCATTCTTTTTTGGACCTCACACGGGCCCGAAGCGGAGCGTTGTGCGCGCGTAAGTAGTCAGCACACTCTCGTTGTCTTCGCGGCTCGTCACTACGACGGGCCGTTTTTTTTGTATTCACCAGGATCGGGAAAATGGGAATCGCCTTGCAGACCGACGCCAGCGCGTCGGGAAATTGGCCGCGCGCGCGCGGAAGCGACTTGCACAACACGAGTCATTTGCATCGCATTAGGCCGGTTGGTATCGGCAACGATGGAATCTCAATTGGCGGAGACGCAGTCGTTGCAATCGCAAACATCGAGTATGGAATTACCGCGAGTTCTTCATTCGGTCGCGGCAACATTCATGCACCCGAAATTTTCGACGTCGCAGATGCATCGCACGTCGCAGCTGCCGCACATTACGCCGATGCCCTCCGCGTCAACGCACAACACATGTCGAGTTGCGCGTTGCTTACAGAACTCGGCCGAATCACAATGCCGATTATCCTCACACGGGCCCACTCGGCCACCGTCGCCGAATGGCTACGCGCTGCCGAGCACATTGTGCGTGGTGGGAACGACCGGGTCATCATGTGCGAGAGCGGTATAAGAACGTACGAAACTTCAACGCAATTCACGCTGGACGTCGCGGCGATTTCCATAGTGAAAGCCAAGTCACATTTCCCTGTAATTGTCGACGTCAGTCACGCGGCGGGCGACGCCGTACTCGTGCCCGCTCTCGCATACGCGGCGATCGCTGCCGGTGCCGACGGAATTGTCGTGAGTGTGCAAGCGAATACTGTTTCGCCGGTGGAACGCACCGCAGATTTGTCCGTCGATGCATTTGACAAGATGTTGGCGGGCGTTCAGTCTGTCGCGCGCGCGGCCGGAAGAAGTGGCGTGGTGATTCTATGAGCGCTACAAACGCCGAAAACTATACTGAGTGCATCTTAAGCGACCTGCGCGATTCGATTGCGCGAATTGACGAGAGCATCGTTCAACTGCTGGTCGATCGTGTGAAAATCGGACAACAGATTGCGATGGTGAAGTGTTCTGCCGACATCCCTATTCACGATGCGGAGCAGGAATCGCGCGTCATTCAGCGTTCCGTGAAACGAGCACACGACCTCGCGCTACCCGACGACGATGTGCGAAAGCTATTCTGTCGAATCATTGGAATGACGCGCCGAGCGGAGTATGGGGTGTCATGATTGTCGCGATTCAGGGGGAGCGGGGGTCGTTCAGCGAACAGGCAGCGCATAGATTTGTTGGGGTCGAGATCAAGTTGTTGTGTTGCGAGACGTTTACAGATCTGTTTGCGGCGGTGATAACTGGCAGGGCGTCGCGTGGTGTGGTGCCGGTGCGCAACTCAATTGCGGGAACAGTCTCCGACAACGAGCACCGCGTGGTCAATGGGGAATTCATTGTGCTCCAGTCGCTGCTGCTTCCAGTTCGCCAGTGCCTCATTGTGCGACCGGATTTGAAGTCAACACTAATTCTACGAGTTGCTTCGCACGCGGTCGCCTTGCAGCAGTGCGCGAAGTGGTTTGCCGCTCATTCAGACTGCGAAGCAATTCCAGTTTGGGATACGGCGGGCGCCGTTCGCGAACTCATGGCCGGCACTCTCAACGCCGACGCCGTTATTGCCTCGTCAGTGGCCGCACAGATTCACGGCGCCGAAGTGCTCGCTGAAGGTATCGAAGACTGCGCAAGTAACGCGACGGAATTCCTGTTGATCGGTATATTATCGCGATGACCCCACCGGCCGCAGTCGAAGCGCGCGTTTCAACAGAACCCGAAGGACTATTCGGCTGGTGGAAGGCCGGTTCGAGTGAGGCCCACAAAGCACTCATCGCTGGCGGAATGGGGTGGGCGCTCGACGCATTCGATGTAATGCTTTTTGCGCTCACGCTGCCTGCAATCATGAGCGACTTGCACCTCACCAAAGCGCAGGGTGGCGCGCTGGGTTCAATCACATTGTTGGGCGCCGCCGTCGGCGGAATTTTTTTCGGCTACGTCGCCGACCGCTTTGGTCGCACACGCGCACTCATGGCGAGCGTATTGTTGTATTCGATATTCACGGCCGCTTGCGGCTTCTCTCAATCACTCACGCAACTGGCAATTCTGCGCGCATTACTCGGACTCGGCATGGGCGGAGAGTGGGCGAGCGGTGCCGCATTGGTTTCAGAAACATGGCCCGCGAAAGCACGCGGGCGTGCACTTGCGTTCATGCAGGGTTCGTGGGCGATCGGATTTGCGGCTGCCGCAATGGTTGTTGGATTTGTATTGCCGCGTTACGGATGGCGCGCGGTGTTTTTCATCGGAGTACTTCCCGCGCTGCTGACGCTGTGGGTTCGTCGCAATGTGCGTGAACCTGCCATTTGGCTGGAGCGACAAAAAACGCACGCAAACGTTCCCAGAGAAAGCAATGAACGTTTTTCGAGCATCTTCAAGGGCAAGCTGCTACCACTTACGGTCGCCGTTACGTTGATGAATGCATGCGTACTGTTTGGCTGGTGGGGATTGAATGGGTGGATGCCGAGCTATTTGTCGTTGCCCGTAAGTCAAGGTGGAGTTGGATTGACCGCGAGCACCATGTCGTGGTTCGTTGTCTTCATGCAACTTGGCATGTGGTTGGGTTACATCTCGTTTGGGTACATCTCCGACGCTGTTGGTCGAAAGCGCACGTACATCATTTATCTCGTGGTCGCGAGTGCGTTGCTGCCGCTGTACGGGTGGCTTAGACATCCCACACTGCTGCTGTTGCTTGGACCGTTCGTCGCGTTTTTTGGAACGGGTTGCTTTAGCGGATTTGGTGCGTTAACCGCGGAGTTGTTTCCAACGCCAATTCGCGCATGGGGACAGGGGTTCAGTTACAATCTCGGTCGAGTTGCGAGCGCTGCGGCACCCTTCACAATTGGAACGCTGGCCGCCTCAAATGGATTCTTTGTCGCGTTCGCAATTGCGGGAGCGGCGTATCTGTTGGCCGCGGGAACGTGGATGTTTATTCCGGAGACGCAGGGCAGGGCGCTCACGTAGCTCGGCCCTGAAGAACTACCGTTCGGCAGCATATAAGTCGTCCTGGCACAAATCCCAGCCAACAGTGGCAATTGTGAGGAAATTGTGTGGATGAATCAAGGATAGCCTTCGCTGGTGTAGTGTTCGGTTAATACTCATCCCCCACTCAATCTCATGAAACGCTCATTCGTTTTTGTCGCGGCATTTCTCGCGCCGTTCGTGCTGTCTGCGCAACCCTCGCCAACCAATCCACTTGTTACTGCCTTCAAGAATTCGAGCACTTCGTATGTGAATTGGCTGACGGCTGCGTTCGATTCAATTCCCGAATCGAAATACAGCTACAAGCCGACGCCCGCGCAGTTATCGATTGGATATATCGCGCAACATCTGGAGAATGCAAACTACTTCTTGTGCGCGTTGTTCAGCAATCAGAAGTACGTGATGACTGCCAAGGATTCATTGGCCGACACAGTCAAGGCAACGTGGCCCAAAGATACATTGTCTGCGCGTCTTAAAGCGTCGTTTACGTATTGCAACGACGCATTCACGAAAGTGACGGACGCGCAATTGACGGATGCGCTACCAAATGGACCGCCGGAAGCGAAGCGAACAATTCTGCGCGCGCGGTACGTGATGGGCTACGTAACGGACTTGGCGGATCACTGGAGCCAGATCGCAATTTATATGCGATTGAACGGAATGACGCCGCCCAGTGCGCTGCCTCGAAAGCCGTAGCAGCTTGCAAAAATAAAGCGGGCGTCGATCAAGCACTGATCGACGCCCGCTTTTGTTTTAACTACACGCCTCAACTAGAACCCCCGCGGCCGCGTGGGCAACGCACCCGGCTCCGGTGGTCGCGGCAACTTCGAATCGCGCTGTGCAGCAGACCATGCAAAACTCGCGACAACCGCCGAATTGAATTTCATGTCGTCGGGCTGCAAGCGCTCGTACACATCCTGATTCGTGTGATGCGTAACGTTGCCGTAGTCGAGCGGAT
>JBDUAX010000131.1:0-9989 GCA_040004455.1 Gemmatimonadaceae bacterium | reverse complement strand
GGCGAGTAAGCCGGCGGTGTAATGCCGTTCAGCCGCAAATATGGGACAGTTTGTCCAAGCGTCCACGGAAAATGGTCGAGCAACTCCATCAATGCGCGCCCGCGTGTGACCTTATTTCCGAATTGCACGATGTTCTCTTCCATCGCAGCGTCACCAACTCCTTTAAGCAATTGAATCGTGTGATCCATTGCAGCGGCCGCATACTTCTTGAGCTCGACTTTGTTGTGCAAGTACACGGCGGAATCTCCCATATTCGGGATCTTCGCTGACCCCGTGATGGCTAACGCGGCAATAAGCGCATCGCTACCGGCAGCGTGCTCAATTTGTTCTGCGAACGTGCGAACCTCTTTCGTTGGACGAAAATTGAACATCGATTCAGGCGCGGCATCGATGTAGCGGAGTACTGCGCCTTTGTGATTCTCGACGATCGCAATGAGCGCCTGTTGCGAAATGAACAGGCGCTGTGCATGAAGGGGCATTGAAGCGGTTACAAGCATTAACGCGGTGGCGAGTCGAAACAGGCGCATGGGTTCCTTGATTTGAAGGTTGAAGTGCAACTTGATTGGAAAAAATTGAATACAGTTGGCCTACTGGTCGTCCGTAAACATCGCTTTACGCTTGATCTGACGCGGCCACAACTCATCGAGCGTGTTCCCGTCGAACAGGCGTCCGTTCTTCATCACCCACTTGATGGCAATGCTGTTGTGAATGTCATCCAGTGGATTCTTATCGAGCACCTGCAGGTCGGCGAGCTTGCCAACTTCGAGCGAACCCACATCCCGGCCCAACCCGATTGAGTTCGCACCAACAATGGTCGCGGCCCGCAGCGCATCGATGCGCGGCATGCCACCACTCTGCAGCATCCACAACTCCCAATGCGCGCCCGGTCCGTTGAATTGTCCATGTGCACCCAAACCTACACTTCCACCCGCCGCCACAATCTTCGCCGCGGCTTCGGCCTGCTGCCTGAAATTAAATAGCGTGGTATCAAATGCGATGGTGCGGCGCATCACTTTCTGATCAATTACTGAATGCGGAACGAAGCGGCGGATTTTCGCATCGTTGTGAATTGGATAGCCGGCGTAGAAGTAGTTCTCGCCCCACGGCGCGCCGAAGTTCACGATGAGCGTTGGCGTGTAGGTGTTGCCACTCTCCGCCTGCAACTGAATGAGATCCTTGTACAGCGGATAAATGGGATATGAATGCTCGTTGCCGGCATAACCATCAAGTATTTGCGTGAAATCCTTCTTCACGTCCATATAGCCTTCGTTGGTCGGCGAGATTTTCTGTTCGTTCGCTGCCATCACAATCCACTGGCGCACTTTGCGCTCGCCAGCGTCGTATTGCTTAAGCGTTTTGGTGTCATAGTACTCGGAGTATCTCTTGAGCACGTCACGCGCGTCGTTAAGGCTTGCAATTTTCTCCGCGGCAAACACGCCCGGGCCCGTTGAGTAAATGCGTGGCCCCATCATTTCGCCGGTTTCAACCATGTCGGAGTACGACAACACATCGGTCGAACCCGTTTGCGGATTACGCGTAGTTGTCGTTCCAAACGCGAGCGTCGCCGTGTAATTCCACAACTCGGTTTTATGTTCGCCGCCGTCTTGTCCACCGTGCCAGTGCACATCGACGTAGCCAGGAATAATAGTTTTGCCTTTCACATCAATGACATGCGCACCCGCTGGAATTGAAACCTTGCCATTCGCACCAACTGCTTGAATGCGATTGTTCCTGATGATGATCGTGCCGTTCTCAATGACTTCCTTACCCTTCATGGTGATGATGCGCGCACCGCGCAGCGCCACAACTCCGGTTGGCTTGTCTTTCGGAAGATTGATTTTGACTTCAATGTGTTCCGGCTAGTAAATCGGCTTTGCGCGCATTGTGTCGTTTGCGGCGCCGGCCGCGCCGCGCCCACCGCCACCGGCGCCGCGTCCGCCACCCAACGCACTGCCCGCCGCTTCCGCGCGACCAATTGAATCGCCTACTGCGGAATCAGATTTTGCGAGATCATAACGGAAAAAGTGCCGGCCAAGTGAGTAGTGAAACGACTTGCTGTCGGGCGCCCAGCCCAGAAATTCACCGGAAATGCGTGTGATTTGACGGGCTGGTACAGAGGAAGCCGTTGGCGGGTCGACAGCAACAGTTGGCGGAGTAGTGCCCGCCATTGGCACCGTGAACAAGTAGATGTTGTTGCGAACGCGTGCGATCGCGCGTTCACCGTTTGGAGCAATAAGCGCAGTTCCACCAGTCACGTTAAAGTGCGTGCGACGATCTGTCCCTTCCCAATTGAACGACGTCGACCCGACGTAAATGCGCGTTGAATCACCACGCACGAAGTTCGGAGTGCCGCCGCCGAACCCGGCCGCTGCAATGCGTTTGGAATCGCCACCCGCGGACGGAAACCATACGAGATCGGCGGGTCCAGCGTTAATTGCGTCTTCATCGCGTGATGCGCGTGGACCCATCGTGACAACAATGCGCGAACCATTTGGCGAATACGCAGGACGTGCATAAAACGCGAATCGCCTGGAAATTTGCTGTGATCCACTTCCGTCGGCACGCACGCTCATGAGGTGTCCGCCCGAATCGCTCCACGTCACGTACGCAATGTGCGAACCATCGGGGGACCACGCGGCGTCGAACTCCCCCATTGTGCTGTTCGTCAAACGCTTTGGCGTGCCACTCGGCAACTCCATCGTCCACAAGCGATCAATGGCCGTGAATACCAGACGACGACCATCTGGGGACGGATGCGCGTCACGAACTTGCTGAACGGTGAGCGTGGAATCGTTGATCGGATATTCGAAGCGCGTGAGCGGCGCGAGTTTCTGTTCGACGTCGGCGGTGAAGGGAATCATCGTCTTCTTCCCGGACGGCACTTCAATGCGCCAGATGTGGCCGCGGTCGTACATGATCATCGCGCTGCCATCGCGCAGGAACCCGCTGCCCGGCATGTTGTCGCGAGTGTAGCGCGATTCCTGATCGTCGTGTTGCACGTTCTTCATGAACCAGCGCTCATCACCGGTTTCAAGTGTGCGAATGCGCAAGTTCGTCGACGTGTCCTGCCGCGTGGCGTAAATCAAATACTTGCCATCGGGACTCAGGATTGCGCGCATTGCACTTCCAGCCGCGCGCGCCGCGACATCGGTCGTCATTGTTTCGCGATCGAGTCGCAGCAAGGTCCACAACAACGTTGTTTGGTTGTACGCAAAGCCACCAGTCTTCGCCGAAACGTAGAGGTAGCGCGGATCCTTTCCGAACGCGGCGCCCATGTAGTTGTTGAACGCTGCAGGAGCATTGCCGCGACCGGTGCCAACTGGTGGTGCATTCGGATCAACGGGTGGTGCGCCCAATAATTGCACGCCGCCACCGCCGTCTTTGTGAATGAAGTACAGCGCATACGTTGAACCCACGGGATCGGTCGCGCGCGAAACAACAATTCCCGAGCCATCGGGGGACCACACCGGACTCACATATTGATTCTTGTCGCCGCGAGTCAAGGCACGCTGATTCTTTCCGTCGGCGTTCATCAGCCACAGATTCTCGCCTCCGCTCCGATCAGTGGCGTAAACAATCGTCTTACCGTCGGGACTGAAGCGCGGTTGCGCGTCCCATGCAGGGCCATCGGTTAAGCGCGTCGCTTTACCGCCGGCAATTGGCAACGTGTAAATGTCGCCAACCAGGTCGAACACAATCGTTTGACCATCGGGGGACACATCGAGCGAAAGCCACGTGCCTTCGTCGGTCGTGTACTTGATGGTGCGCGTGGTTGCGAGTGGCAGCGTTGCACCGCGACCGGCACGATTGGTGGAGTCGGCGGGCTGTTGCGCGGCCAGGGATTGGGGCGCGCGCGTGAGCAAAAACGTGGACGCGATTGTAATCGCGAGTTTCGGAAATGGGCGCATGGCGGTGCGGGAGGGTGGAGGAGCTTGCACATGCTAGAGCGCGAGGGCACGTTGGGCAAGCATTATCGAATGGACATTGAAAGCGACATCTGCAAGGTGCCGTTTACGATCCGAGAGATTCCATTAGTCCCAGCGTCATTGCGTGCGACACTGATTCGCAAACAATGCTTCGTCTGCTCGCGCCGCTCATAGCCTGTTCACTCGATTCCCGTTCGCGACCACGTCGCCGGAGACCCGATGCCTTCGTTCACAGCCGCCACGTTCGACCAACTGCGTAAGGACACTTCTTTCGCACTCCGCCAGCTGCGCCGAGCGCGCTCGTTTTCAATTGCGGCGATTGCTACGCTCAGTATTGGAATTGGCGCAACGGTCGCGGTATTCAGCCTCGTCGAAGCAGTCGTATTGCGACCCCTACCGTTCGCCAACGCGGACCGCGTGGTCAATCCGCATCCGATGCGCGACGGAGTGCTGGTTCCCTGGTCGTCAAACCTGGAATTCGCCACATGGCGCGCGTTGCCCGGTGTGTTCGACGGTGTTGCAGCAATGATTCAGGGAAATGCATTCACCGTGCTGCACGGCGAAACGCCGGAAGTTGTAACGGCCACGCGCGTTTCGGCCGATTTTCTGCACGTGTTTGGCGTGAATCCCGAAGTGGGTCGCGGATTTTCCACTGGGGATGATCAACCGGGTGCTGCACATGTCGTCATGCTCAGCCACGTGCGTTGGATGAAAGACTACAACGGTCAGCGTTCGGCGATCGGTCAATATCTGCAACTCGATGGCGAGTCGTATTCGATTATTGGCGTGACCCCCGCATCGCTTGACGTTGTCAACGCCCCGGACGCGTTGTGGGTGCCGCTGGCGCTGTCCAGCACCGATCTGACGGACTTCAGATCGCGACAGCTTCGATTAACGGGGCGACTGGCGCCAGGAATCACTGTTGAACAAGCGTCGGCTGCCATAAACGCGTCGGAGATTGCGCTGTCAAAGCAATTTCCAATGTGGGGGAAAGGCTTTTCAGGAACCGTCAAACCGTACACCGACGATCTCATCGGGAATTTTCGCGCGCGACTGTTCATACTGCTCGGCGCTGTTGGATTCGTGTTTCTCATCGCGAGTGTGAATGTCGCGAACCTGGTGTTGGCGCGCGCGACGACACGCACTCAGGAAATGGCGGTGCGCGCCGCACTCGGCGCTGAACGAAGAAGGCTAATTGCGCAGATGCTCACCGAGAGCGCAGTGTTGTCGTTCGTTGCGGGAGTGGTGGGAATATTGCTCGCGTATGCGTTGGTAAGCGGATTGGTTGCGGCGAGCCCCCCTGGTGTGCCCCGCATTGAACAAGCGCGAGTTGACGGGTGGGCGTTGCTGGTGACGATTGTTGTCTCTCTGTTGTGCAGCATTATTGTGGGTCTGATTCCCGCGTTGCGCGCAGCGAGTCCGCGCATGCAGCAGGCTTTGCGTGACGGCGCGCGCGGCAGCGGCGAGAGCAGAGCACGTGGACTCTGGAGAAGCGCGTTGGTCGCAACTGAGGTCGCACTGGCAATGACGCTGCTCACTGGCGCGGGTCTGCTTATCAAAACTGCGTGGGCCGTTAATCACGTCGATGCAGGATTCGACAGCAGTCACGCAATGACTGCGCAAATTCTTTTACCGCCAAAGCGTTACACGACCATGCCGGCTGGTGTGCAGGCCTACCGCGCTATTCGCGACAACGTTGCGCATATCACGGGAGTGCAGTCAGTAGCGCTGACGTCCACGCTTCCGCTGGTCGTGGGTATTCGCGCCGGTGTGGGAGCCGAAGGAAAACCAATGACCGACGGCGAACGGTTGCTTGCGTCCGTCAACATGATATCGCCGGAGTATTTCTCCACGATGAAAATACGAATGCGTACTGGACGCGATTTCAGCGCGCGCGACGTCGGAAATTCTCCACTCGTCGCAGTTATCAACGAAGCGCTCGCCAAGAGATTGTGGCCTGGGGAATCCGCAATTGGCAAACGCATGGAAGCGATGGACCCCAGTCATCAGCACTTCCTGGAGGTGGTGGGCGTCATTCCAGGATTGCGTGATGTAAGCCTCGACCAGGCGCCGACCCCGGAGTTTTACATTCCGTACGAGCAAGCGCCCGCGCGCTTATGGAGTGGGTTGCAGGGATCGCTGGTCTTAGTTGCGCGCACGATCGGAGAACCGCTCTCAATGGAGCGCAATATTCGCAAAGCCATTGATGCGGTTGATCCGAGTTTGCCGATTGCAGCAGTGTCGACACTCGATGCGCTGGTGAGTGCGTCGCGCGCGACCGCACGCTTCAACACACTGTTGCTCTCGGTACTGGGCGCCATTGCGCTCGTTCTTGCGAGCGTGGGGGTGTACGGCGTGATTGCGTATTCGGTGAGCCAGCGGACTCGCGAGATTGGTTTGCGAATGGCGCTTGGTGCCACGCCAATGGCAATTGTGCGGTTGGTTGTGCAGCGCGGGCTCACGCCGATTGGTTTTGGTGCGGTTGTTGGCGCGGGATTGTCGGTAATGACGACGCGTTTGTTGCGTGACCAATTGTATGGTGTTGCGCCGGGTGATCCGATGACGATTGTCAGCATCGCGGCGCTGCTTCTGCTCGTGTCGTTGGTGGCGGCGCTCGTTCCGGCGCGACGTGCGGTGGGTGTTTCGCCGGTCATCGCGCTCGCGGGGTAGGTGATTTTCGTCCTGACAGCAATCGCTGCGCCGTCGGGCGCCGGTGCGAGCAATTTGGAAAACAAGTCGCGAAAGGGAGACGAGGGCGGGGCTCGCGGTGCATAAGTGTCTTGGTGCGTAAGCCCAGCAGATGGTGGGCCAAGGTGTCGGTCTATGCCAAGCAACCGGAGAGCATTGTGGATCGGGTCAATCGGGATTTTCGCGTTGCATTGCGCGGCCTGTTACGCACGCCGTCGTTTACGTCCACGTCGATTTTCGTGCTCGCGGTAGGAATTGGGATGGCGGTCGCAATGTTCACTGTGTTTGATGCGGTGCTCGTGCACAAGCTGCCTGTGCGCGATCAGGACCGAATCGTTGAGCTCTTCACGTATCGCGGCGATGCGAATGCCGATTATTGGATGCGCCGCGAAGATTTGAAAACGGTCCAGTTGTCGAGTCGCACGTTGCGAGGAATTGCGGGAGTTGTGCATTGGGGTGCGCCGGAATCGCCAATGATCGACGGTGATCGGCCAGTGCTTGTTAATCGAACCATGGTGACCGGCAACTTTTTTGAGGTACTCGGCGCGCGCCCTGCACTGGGACGACTATTGCGCGCCAGTGACGAAATGCCAGGTGTGCAACCGGTGTTGGTCATCAGCTACAGCACGTGGCAAAAACAATTTGGCGGTGACTCGGCAGTCATTGGACGTCGATTACTTGAGCCGTATGCACGTCAGAATCTCGAAATTGTCGGCGTAGCGCCCCCCGGACTTGAGTATCCGTCGGGAGTTGGAATGTGGATGACGTTTTTTCAACCCTCGAACGACCAACTCGTCAAGGCGATTTCGTATCTCGCGCCCAGTGCGACGCCCGGTAGTGCGCAACGCGAGTTCTTCGACATCATGAGAAAGACGCACCCCGATCGCAATTACGACGGTGTGCATGCTCAAACATTTACGCACGCTGTTCTGGGCAATGTGAAGCCCGTGCTCACCGCGTTGGTCTCAGCGGTTGCACTGTTGTTGCTGATTGCGTGCGTGAACGTTGGGAACCTGTTGTTGATGCGTGCCACCGGTCGCAGTCGTGAGCTTTCGATTCGTCGTGCAATTGGTGCGACGAGTGGTGATCTTGTTCGGTTACTGGTTGTTGAGAGCACAATGCTTGGTGCGGTCGGTGGATTACTGGGGTTGGTTGTTGCTGTAGTACTCGTCAAAGTGCTTGTTGTCATTGCGCCGCCCGGACTTCCGCGCCTTGATGCAATTGGCATTGCCGGAATGCCGATAGTGATTTGCATTGCGGTGACCACTGTTGCGACGTTGATATTTGGTGTGGTTCCGGCCCTCGCCGCATCTCATGGTGAACTGGTGTCGTCGTTGCGTTCCGATTCGCGTGGTGGTGCGGAATCCCGCACGCGTCGCACTGTACGACGGGCATTGGTGGCATCGCAAATTGCATTGGCGCTGGTGATGCTGGCGGGCGCGGGTTTGCTGGGGCGCACACTGGCGCATTTACAAAACTTGTCGTTGGGATATCAACCAGATCATTTAGCGCTTCTTTCTGTTTCGTTTCCTCCCAGTGTCGCTAACGATTCAACGGGAAAATTTTCGCAGGACCGAGTGTATGCTTTGGGTGACCAATTGCAGACTAAATGGCGTGGAATATCCGGAGTACAATCAGTGACGCCGATTCTCACGCCACCGTTCCTCGGCGCAAATATTTTCATTGGTCGGTTGGATAAGGAAGGACAATCACCGCAGGAGATGACAGCGAATCCGTATGTGCCAGTCGAAGTTGGTGGCGCTGACTACTTTCGCACCTTCAACATTGCGATGAAGAGCGGCCGAGTGTTTACGCACGCCGACAATGAGAAAGCGCCAGACGTTGCAATTGTGAGTGAGGCAGTTGCCCGACGCTTTTGGCCCAATGAGAGTCCCATTGGCAAGCGCATTCACTTTTGGAATAGTGATACGACCGCGTGGCGAACTGTTGTCGGCGTAGCGGGAGATATCCATTGGCGATCGCTGCGCGAATCCACGCCATCTGTTTACGTCCCGTGGCGACAGGCGTACTGGCAAGGCTCATTTGCGGTTCGAACATCAACGAACTTATCGAACGTTGTTGATGCACTACGCCGTTCAACGCGTGAAGTGAATTCCACCGTCGGGCTTTGGGAAACACGGCCAATGGAGACGGTGTTGGAGAGTCCAATGGCGCAGCCGAAACTCACGGCGTTGCTCATTGGGGCGTTTGCGATTGTGTCGCTAATGCTTGCCGCCGTCGGTTTGTATGGCGTGATGGCGTCTACGGTGCGAGCGAGTACACGGGAGTTTGGTGTGCGGCTTGCGCTGGGTGCGTCGCCTGAGCGGTTGCGACGCGCAGTGCTCAAGCAGGCGGCGATCGTTGCGGGTGTTGGTGCGGCGATAGGAATGCTGATTGCGCTGGCGGGTTCGCGTTTGCTGTCGTCGCTGTTGTTTGAAGTGAGCCCGACGGATCCGGTGTCGTTGATTGGATCCGCCGTGACGTTGATGGCAGTGGCGTTGGTGGCGGCGTATGTGCCGGCGTACCGCGCGACGCAGGTGAATCCGATGGAGGCGTTGCGGGCGGAGTGAGATGACCGTTGCTCTTGCGGAGCGCACCGCGAGCAGCACATTCACGATGGTGTCGTTCCATCGCACTACCACACAAACACTCCGGTAACGCCATGCGTTTTCTCAAGGCTTTTCTTCGCCCATTTCTTCGGCAGTGCGCACTCGTCGCACTACTTGCGTGCATTCCCCACTTAGCGCGCGCGCAAGGCACGCGATTGTTGCGTGAACCCACCGTCAGTGCCACGCAAATTGCATTCACCTATGGCGGCGATCTCTGGGCAGTTGCCCGTAGTGGTGGCGAAGCACGCCGCATTACGAGCACTGCGGCCGTTGAAAGTGATCCGCGCTTTTCACCAGATGGCAAGTGGATTGCATTCACATCGAACCGGTCAGGGGGGCCGGCCGTGTACGTCGTTTCGGCCGACGGCGGTGATCCGCGACGTCTTACATGGAGTCCTGCAGGCGAACAGGCGCGTGGTTGGACGCGCGACGGGCGACGCGTGCTGTTTGCATCGGGGCGAGTTTCGGCACCGACACCTTATATGAAACTGTTCACGATTCCGGTTGAAGGTGGCGTAGCTGAAATGCTGCCGGGGTACATGGCATTTCGCGGCAGCTTCTCCCCCGACGGCAAACAAGTTGTCATCGATCGCGTCACGCGATGGGATGTTGAATACCGCAGTTATCGCGGCGGACAAAATACGCCGCTCACCATTACGACCGTGGCCAACGGCGCGGAAACGCGCTTGCCGAACGAACTCACCATGGACACCGATCCCGTGTGGATTGGCGGCACGATCTACTTTCTTTCCGATCGTGATTGGTT
>JBDUAX010000556.1:0-2980 GCA_040004455.1 Gemmatimonadaceae bacterium | reverse complement strand
CACCTCCGCGAGGTTGTGAGCATGGGAGGAAGTCGCTGATGGAAATCATTCTGCATGCGCACCACGCTGATGTACCAGCGAATCTGCAACGTGACGCTATTGAAGCTGTCCGCGTGATTGCCGCACGATTGCGACGTGTCGTAGATGCAATTGTGCGATTTGAATCTGATGGTCCGGAACGACGCGTTGAAATCGTTCTGCGAGCACCCCGCCACAAAGAAGTCATTGCGCAGGGCTTCGACCGACAATTCGAACCGGCCCTCGCCCTCGCACTCAATCGCCTGAAAACACAAGTCACAAGCGAACGCCGAGCGAAGCGCTCACGTGGAGGTTCGACGGGTTGAAGCCTCGCCTCACCGTTGGACAATTGTTCGAGCGCATGCGCGATGCGCTCGAACTTGAGCTCATGGGGCCGTCAGTGGGCCTCGATCGCGAAATAACGAGCCCCGAGGCATCCAGCCCGGGGCTCGTTCTCGCGGGCTACATCAATCGGTTTCCGCATCAACGCATTCAGGTACTCGGCGAAACCGAAATTACGTATTTGCAGTCGCTCGACCCAGTTCAACGCGCGAACAATTTGCAACAGTTCTTCGCGTTCCCTATTCCGTGCGCATTCATCACGAAAGGGCTGGAACCTCCCGAACCATTCTTGATGCAAGCCGAGGCGGGGGGCCTCGCCGTGTTCCGCTCGCAATTGAAAACTGCGGAATTTTATCGGCTCATCAAGCCGTTTTTGTCAGAACAGTTTGCACCGACCACCACGTTGCACGGTTCACTCGCCGACATTTACGGAGTCGGCCTGTTCTTCACCGGCAAAAGCGGCATTGGCAAATCAGAGTGCGTACTCGATTTGGTCGAACGCGGACATCGTCTCGTGGCCGACGATCTTGTATTCGTTTCCCGCCGCGGTAACGATGTACTGATTGGCCGCGGTCACGAGTTGCAACGCCACCACATGGAAATTCGTGGCGTTGGCATTCTCGACATCCCGGCAATTTTTGGTATTCACGCCGTTCGCCAGCAAAAGCGTCTCGAAGTAATGGTAGTCCTCGAAGAGTGGGATGCCGACGCGAATGTGGATCGCACTGGGCTCGACACGCAAACGATCAGCATTCTTGGTGTCGACATTCCGCGCATCACAGTGCATCTCAACCCTGGGAAAAATATCACCGTTATTGCGGAAGTCATCGCCATGAATCACTTGCTGCGTTATTATCGCGGCTACGATACCGCGACCGCGTTCAACGAACGATTGATGGGCAGCATGCGGCGCGCGTCCGATGTCCAGCGATACCTGCAGGAGGATGAAGAGTAGTGAACGCTGACGTAAGCGAAAACGAATTGGCTGGTCGTCGTGCGGTTGTGGCCGGACATGCAGCATTTGCAACAGGACTCGTGTCCGCCGTGCAGCAAATTTCCGGCATGGGAGCGGCGCTCTCCCCCGTTACAAGCATTGGTCTGGCGGGTGGCGATATCGCGTCAATGCTCGAGGACGCATTGGACGCGCTCGGTACCTCGGTAATCTTCACGGACTTACCTGCCGGCAGTTGCACCATTGCAGCTCGGCGATTGCAACGCGTACGGCCAGAACTTGTGCTGGTCACCGGCGTGAATCTCGCAACGGTACTCGAATTTGTCTTTCGCTCTTCATCCGAAACGCCATTGGAAGCCGCAACCGCGGCTGCTGAGAAAGGTCGTGCAACGTTGCTCGTACACGGAGGCAACGTCTAATGCCGATCGCCCTTTACCGCGTTGATGATCGACTCATTCATGGACAGGTTGTTGTGGGTTGGGGACAGCCACTCGAGCTGCGCTTCGTGGTGTTGGTTGATGACGACGTTGCGGCCAGCGAATGGGAACAGGAGTTGTATCGCATGGGTGTCCCCCCTGAAATGGAAGTGCAGTTTTGCGATGTGGAATCCGCCTCGCGACATCTCGGCAAATACATGCTCGATTCACGCATGGGCATTGTGCTCGTGGGCGATATCGGCACGATGCAACGTCTCGTGCTGGCAAATCCGACCATAAAAACCGTGAACATTGGTGGTGTGCATCATGCACCAGGTCGCGTTGCGCGCTTGCGTTATGTGTTTTTGACTCCTGAGGAAGAACACGCATTGCGCGCCATTGAAGCCAGCGGTGTTGAAGTCAGCGCACAAGATGTACCAAGCGCGCGTCCAATTCCGCTCAAGGAGTTGTTGTCCGCTCAGCTAGACGGTTAACAGGATTTTTGTGAACGCATCGGTGGTCTGGTCGCAACTCGTTGATTTAGTACCGCTCTCATTGCTCGGTGGGGTGCTTGGTCTCGATGTCGTCAGTTTCCCGCAAGCAATGCTTTCTCGGCCAATCGTTGCTTCAACATTGGGTGGTGCCTTTGCCGGCGATGCTGTTGCGGGACTTGTTTGCGGCGCAGCGCTTGAGTGTCTCGCCATCGAGTCACTCCCCGTTGGCGCGTCGCGTTATCCTGAGTGGGGCAGTGCATCGACCGTTGCTGGCGTACTGGCGGCACAGGGTGGAACGCATGCCGCGGTTGCGAACGCAGGTTCGCTGGTCATCGCGGTGGTGATGGGTATTCTCACTGCGTGGATTGGCGGCTGGACGATGGTGCGTCATCGAAAACTCATTGCTGCGTGGGCGCGACCACGCCTTCCTCAACTCGCAGTTGGGAATTATCGCACCGTTGTTTCATTGCAATTGTTCGGAATGACCGCGGATTTGATGCGTGGCACCACGCTCACGTTTGCAGTACTCGCATCAACGCTTTCGTTCACCGCGTGGGCCGATTCCCACTGGACTGTCGATGCGAACATTACGAAAGCGATCGCCGTTACGTGTGTTGCGTCGGTGGCAGCTGCGGCAATTTGGAAAGACTTTCACGCCATCGCAGGAACGCGTCGACTGTTTCTGGCGGCACTCGCCATCGGAACAGCGGGAGTAATGATGCGTGCCTGAGAGCGCCCCGTTGCCTCCGCGCATCGCG
>JBDUAX010000003.1:0-31632 GCA_040004455.1 Gemmatimonadaceae bacterium | reverse complement strand
GCGACGTTCGATCTCACGTACACGCGATCTGACGTCAGCGTCGGAAGCATTACACAAACGGTCACCGGCCTGCCGAATGGCGCGACGATGGTGTTTACCCCGGCGACGGCGGTGTTTGCTCCAGCGACGGCCACCAGTGCAACGTCGCAATTGGTTGTCACGACATTATCGACAACCCCTGACAATACCTATCCGCTCACGATAACAACGACGTCCGGTTCGATCTCTCACACCAGTCCAGTTTCGCTGGTAGTTGCAAGACCACCCGATTTCGCACTGTCGCTGTCGGCGAACGCTCTGACTGTTGCGCGCGGCTCATCGGGTCAGGTTAGTGCGACAATTCAAACTACGGGTTCACCAGGCGGCGTAACAATAATCGTGGACGGCTTGACCAGTGGCGTCACGGCCGTTGCGAGCCCCGCAGTCGTCTCCGGTTCCGGCACGACGCTCATCACCTTTACTGTGAGCGCAACTGCAACACCCGGGCCGCTCTCGCTCACCGTGCGTGGCATCACGCCAACAATTACGCGTTCAGCACCATTGTCGCTCACTATTCCTGCGCCGCCACCGAGTAACCTCGTCGTGCATGCGCTCTCATCCAGCGTCACGATGTTAGCGGGCGGACTGCAACAAGTACCGGTCAGAATCACACGAACGGGAGCGGCCGTTGGTCAATTGATTGATCTCACGGCCGGAGGAATGACAGGCAACGGCGCTGCGTGGATTACCCCCGCACTGACAACTGGCGACAGCGTTACGCTCAACATTCTGGCAGGCAGTGCGGGAACTTCAACTGTGATCGTGTCAGGCGTGATTTCCAGCGTTCAGAACGCGATACCCTCAACCGATGTGGTCGCAGTAACTGCGCAAGCATCACTCGTTCCCGACTTTGCATTTATTCCGGCACCGCAAACAATCAGTTTGGACGTAGTTACTCCGCAGCAGATGGCAATCGAAATTCGACGCAGTAACGGATTTACCGGACCAATAAGTTTTGAGACGGTCGGGCCAACAGCCAGCAGTTTCAGCGTCACTTTCGCGCTCAACAACGTGACAGGAAACGCAACCGGAATGACCGTGCGCACCAATGCCAATCTCGCCACCGGTCCGTATGTGTTGAGAATTCGCGGAACGAGCGGCGCGATTGTTCGCGAATTGACCATGACAATCATTATCAAGGAATACACGTATCCTCCGTATCCCGGAGGCAGTGTCATGAAAACAAAACCGCCCGAATAGCGGGCGGGCGGTTATTGAAAATCTGTTGGTGTAACCAGCAACTACTTTGGTAAGTCGGGGAGCTGTTTCAGTCGTGCGCGCAACTCCGGCAGAAAAGAAAGCATTGCGCCTGTTCGTGACCACTCGGCGTGTCCGCTGCTGTTCACAAGAAATAGCGACGGCACGCCAAACCCGTGAAGTGATTTAGCAATCAGCTGGTAATTGTCCTGCACTACCGGATAGGTCGCGCCGTGTTGCTTGAGCCATGCTTTCACGTGCGCCGTGTTTCCTTCGTCTTCGTCGAGCGCAACAACGCGAACTTTGGTTCCGAAATCGCGCTGCAGCATGTTGATGATGGGTACTTCGTCCTGACACGGTCGGCACCACGTTGCGAACACGGCCACCAGCGTTACCGGAGCTCCTCGGCCGAGTGTGATGCTGTCACCGGCGAGTGTGCGCACCGACGCGAAGACTGGGCCATTCAAAAGCGATAATTTGTTCTCGCGCGCACTGGTGTCGATGCTCCCTTGCGCGTGTAGCGCGAAAGCGGCCATCGTCATCGCAAAAACGGCGAGGTATCGTTTCATTCCGGGGCCAGGTTCACGTTCATTCCGGGGCCAGGTTCACGAAATGTTTTGCAACGCATTGGTAAAGTTTGGCCCCGGGCCCAACGCAGGTTGGAATCAATTCGGCTTCTTCTTCGCTGCCGCGAGCGAGCGATAGTACTCCTCAACCTGCGCACGATACTCAGCCGGCACCGGTGCGCGTGCTCCAAGCGCCGGTCCCTTCTGATCACCCAAACCCAGTTTGCGATACAGCGAGAATTCGAAATCCTTGAGCCCATCGATGACTGACGCTTGCAATTGATCGATGCCCTGGGGATCACCGAATATTTTCGGCACTTCGAACTGCTTCATGTCGTTGATGGCTTTGTCGAGATCTTTCGTATCCATCCCCTGCTGCACCATCTCTTTGCGTAGGTCTTCCGCAGCCTGGCGACGCATGCGGAATTCGCGTGAGAACTGCGTGGCGTCGGCGCTATTGATGGCGTTGTTGTAGCGGCCGTTCGGAGTTCCGCCGCCGTATTGACCGTTGCGTTGTTGTCCGTTCGGTTGGCCGCCACCCATGCCACCGTTGCCTTGTTGTTGGCCCTGCTGCTGGCCTTGGCCTTGTTGGCCTTGGCCTTGTTGGCCCTGACCTTGCTGGCCCTGACCTTGCTTGCCTTGCTGTTGACCGTTCTGCCCCTGTTGCCCCTGTTGCCCCTGCTGACCATTCTGTTTCTGGCCACTCTGCTGTTGACCATTCTGCCCTTGCTGCGCGTTTTGCTGTCCGCCTTGCTGGCCATTCTGCTGCTGCTGCCCCTGCTGCCCCTGCTGCCCGTTTTGTCCTTGCTGTCCGTTCTGTTGTTGCTGCTGACCGTTGAGTCCAGCCTTGTCAGCAACGCGATCCTTGAGCGATTGCATTCCCGCAACCAACTCGCGCGCTTTCTCAAGCGAACGCTCCTGACCGCGCGTTGCGGATTCCTTACCGACCGAGCCCGCCGCTTCCTTCAACTTGTCGGCGACCCCGGCAATGTTTTCGCCAATCTTCTGCTCGAATGAATTCGCGTACTCAGGAGAACCACTGCGAATGACGTTCTTCGAAAAGTCGATCATTTCTTTCAAGCGCGTATCACGCATCGATTCCGCAGCTTCACCGGCTTTTGCCGCAGCCGCCGGTTGCTCACGACGACCATCGCGCGATACCCGATCGGCATTCTCTTCGAGCTTCTGCACGTCCTTCGACAACGCGTCTTTCTGCGCACCAAGTTCCTGCATCTTGGTTTGACGCTGCGCGCCGTCGGCGGAACCAAGCTGCTGCACACCTTGCTTGATGGACTCCTGACGTTCCTTCAAGTCCTGCGCTTGCTGCGCGAGTTTCTTGATGGCGTCGGTTTGTCCGCTTGACTTCGCGTTCGCCAACTGCTGCTGCGCCTTGTTCAACTGTTCGAGCGCCGCACTGGCCTGCGCTTGTGAACCGTTGCTGGCTCGCTTCATCGCGTCGGCCGCTTGCTGCATTTGCTGCGCAGCATCGGCCAACTCGGGCGACTTCTGTTCACGCGCTAAACGCTCAAGCTTGCGCGCCTCTTCTTCCGCCTGCTTGGCCATTTCGCGCTGCGCGGCTCCACCACCGCCGCCACCACCCTGCTGGTCCTTGCCCAGCTTTTCACGCAGTGCATCGGCCATCTTCTGCGCGCGTTCGTTCTCTTGCTGCTGACGCTGTGCGAGTTGCTTCAAACGCTCCAACGTTTTGTCTACTTCTTTCGCTGCTTCTTGTTGCTGCGACTGCTGCTGCTGAACTGCTTCGTATTGATTCTTGAGTTTGTCGGTTTCGAGTGAGAACAAGTCGGCGAGATCTTCGGCCTTCTGTTGCTGACCGCCGCCACCACCGCCGCCGCCACCTTGTTGTTGCCCACCCATCTGCACTTGTACGTCGCGATACAACGCTTCGGAACGCTGCAAATGCTGCAGTGCAATTTGCTCCGGTGACAACGCAGCGCCGACCTGATTCTTCACGAGCTTCTCTTCGGCAGCTTTCATTGCAATCACGGCCGAATCGAGCTCTTTCGCGATCAACGGGAAAAGCGTATCGCCGCTGGTCGCCATGCGTTGCCTGATGCGCGTGGACAAACCGCTCACATCTTCGCGCAAACGTCCTTCGGCAATGTTGATGGTGGTTGCGTCATCGCTGCGTTTGCCAGCCTTCGCAGACGCGCTGTCACGCAACCAATTAAACGTTCCCGCGACAACAATCTTCTGTCGTGCGAGCAATCCGTCTGGCGAATCGCCACCGCCCCCACCTCCGCCACCGCCACCCTGTTGTTCGGCCTGACGATAGTTCTTCGAGAACGGACGAATTTCGAGGAAGAAAATGTCACTGCTACCGGTGTTGCCCGCGCCGTCTTTTGCGACTGCGTTGTAGGCAATGAGGTCCCCCGGAACGAGCTTCAACTCCTCAAGAAACAACGTGTGCGCAGCGCGTGGCTCTTTGCTGCGCTTGTTGGTGCTGTCCGTCAACGTCACATGCTTTTCTTCGCCGCCGTTTACGCGATAGCGCAATTCGAGCGATTCCACGCCGTAATCGTCCGACGCCTTCACCCCAATCGTGAGTTCATCAACCGCCGTCGCCTTCGTATCGCGACCCGGATCAACAACCGACACCGTCGGCGCGCGATCGGGAATTGCTTCAACCGCATATTGCACTGAACCTGGAACAGCCGTGCCCTCGGCCGAAACAAGATCAATACGATAGAACGCATTCTTCCTGATCTTGAATGTCGCCGTGATTTTTCCATCAGCGCCAACCGTGAACGGCACCGTGCTGTCATTGTCGAAATGCAACACGCCGCTCTTCACTGGCAGGGTAACACCGGCTTTGACGGTCACGTTTGTACCAACAACAGCAACTACATCACCCGCTTGATCGATGTGCTCCGGCGGCATTCCAGTGTAGCTCGGGAAATGCAAGTCCATTTGCAGCTTGTTCACCGTTGGCAAATTCGTCACGGTGAGTTTGTACGTTGGCGACTGAATGCCGTTCGCATCGACGTAATAATCGGTCGGATGCGTGAGGTCGAACATGCGCATGGTGAAGCGCTGCAACAGCGTGTCGCGCGCCATCGGCAACCGCACCCAGTCACTTGCCGAATCATTCCTGAACACCAACTCGGCCGCATCAGAACCAAAGCCATTGAGCGCCGCGTGAATATCAACCGCGCCCCCTTTCGGAATTGCTGCGTTACCTGGTTCTATGCTGATGAATTGCTTAAGCGTTGTTGCGGCTTCGGCCGTGCTCCACGGAACGAACAGAAGTTTCGCAATGCTGCCCAATGATTTCGGTCCAATCACAAACAGCAACGTCGATGCAACCGCAATAATTCCGAGCGAGCGTGCCGCCTTTATCATACGCGGACGTTCCAACTTCGCGCCTATTTCCAGCGGCCGAACTTTTGCGAGCGCGCCTTCAACGAGTCGCGCCGTCAGCGACGGGGATGCCTGGAGATTGACCGGGATTTGCAACTCGTGCATCGCCGACAGCAACGCCTGTCGCAATTCGGGAGCGCGCTCTTCAACGTACAGCGCAAAGCGCTCGTCGCTCGCGCGCGTTCGAAGCGGCAATATCAGATAGCGAGCAATGGCCGCGAGTATAAGCCCGTAACCGAACACGCGAACGGCTATCGTGCTCGCACCTCCTTCGCCGAGTGTTCGGTAAATGAGCAGCCCCGCAACAATTGCGAGAACTATTGCCGCCGTAATCCAAACGGCCGACTCGAGGAACACGCGCTGTTGCCATTGACGACGCAACGTTGCAAGCGATGCGCGCAGTTGATTGGCGGACGTCATGAGACACTCCGTGCTGCAAAGGGGCGGGGAACTTCGTGTTACTCGTTGCTAAAAACTGCAGGTCGCGTAAATCGCGACCCTCAAACTTGTGTTTCGATTATTTCAGCTGCGTGTCGGGCCGATTCGAGTCGAAATACCCCGCCAGCCCTGATTTGAGAACAGCGTTTCACCGATAAGCAGAATGGCCGCCGCTATCAAAAGCAGACGCCACAGACGCTGCTTTGATTCTACCTCAATCCTGGTCGGTATGTCGTTAGACACCGCTGCAGAGTCGTTGGATTGCTTAACACCCAACAACATCTCCCTGGGATCTACGGGAGTGAGGTCCGACTCGCTGGCTGGAGCATTCACCGCCACCAGGGCCACTGGCTCACCTTGCACCTTGCCGTCGTAGGCCGAGTAGAGCCCGGAATTGTTCAGGGCGACGGTGGCACCAACGGTGTCGCGTGGCGGACGAACGATCGAGCCGTCGGGAATAGTGACGGCGGGCTCTTTGAGCGAGGCCGGCAACAGCCAACTCTGGCCGGTGGTGCGCCAGAGCTGCGGAGCATCGTGGCCGGACGTGTAAAGGACGAGGCGCTTGAGCAGGGGAAGGTACGCCGGCTGTAACGGGAAGTCCCCAGACTGTGCGTCCAGCGGCATGCCGAGCAACACAATGTGTCCGGTGCCGTCGCGGCGATCGATGACGGCGGGGAGCCCATCGTCGAAGCGGGCAATGACTTCCGCGCCCACACCGGGCTCCATGCGAGGGTAGCGAAGAAAACGAACCGCGCTCAAGGCTGAACTCGCGTCGCGAAAGGGAGCGAACAGTGGGTGGTCAACGCGGAAGTCTCCCAACGACCCGCCGCGATCGTTCAAGCGGTCGGCAGTTCCGACAAACTTGGCGGGAATCAACCCGGAGGCCGGCAGCGCCGTGGAACTCGCTTTCCCTGTGCTCAACTTCGCGGAATCTGATGACTTCGACGTCAAATTTGATGACGAGCCTGCCTCGCCTCGTGATGCCAATCGTCGGCCAGCCGCGATCGTTAGTCCACCACCTCGGCTCACCCAGTCGGCTAGCGCGTCTCCGGCTTTTCCTGTCGGTGCGGGCGTGTCCCACAGCATCACGAGCGCAGAATTCGCGAGCTTCACTGCATCGAGTTGATCGCCGCGCACACGCTCGATGTGAATTGGCGGGGTGTTGCCAACAGCCAGTGCGCGCTCGAAATACATCGTTTCGTCAGCCTGCGCGTCACTGGGAACGACCATCAGAATGCGCACACCGTCATCGGCTGCGAGTGCAAAGTGCAGCGTGTCGTCGTTAGCGAGCGCGTCGTTATCGATGGTGATGGAACCACTCACACGACCTGCGGGCAACAACACGGGTTCAAAGGAAACGGGCGTATCGCCCGAAATGGGAATGTTCACTTCGCGTGAGCCGCTCGCGCGTCCGTTTAGCGTGAGCGTGACCTTTGCCTTGCGTTCTGCTTTCAATTCACGGGAAGAAATGCGTGTTTGAACGCCCAGCATGACGCGTGTTGGTTCGATAATGCGGCGCACTTCGACGTTGGCAACTGCTGTGTTGCCGCGATCCTTCGAACCAACAGCGATTGAACGCACTGTGAGCGACGCTGGCAAGTCGAGTCCGGCAATTCCGGTTACGCCCCCGCGCTGCAAATCGGTAATGACAATAACGTCCTGCGTTTTTTCTGCAGCGCCAACAACAGCTTCACGAGCCGCACGTAATGCGGCGGCATAATGTGTACCGCGCGAACCAATTTTCGCTTTGTTGATGGCTGACAGCGCGCCTGCTTTATCCGCGCTCAACTTTTGCACGATATCGGCCTCTTCGTCAAACAAAACGACGGCCACGCGATCGGACAAACCAAGCGATTCCACAATTTTTTTCGCAGAGTCCTTTGCGGTCTTGAATACATCGCTGTGTGCCATGCTCATGGAGCGATCAATGAGCAAAACTACGGCGCGCGCTTCCTGCGTTTTTGCGGTGACAGATGCGCGTGAGAGTACAGGGCGCGTGAACGCAAACACGATTAATGCCAGCGCCAGCGCGCGAAGCAGTAACAGCGGTAGATCTGTCAAGCGCCGCCGTTCGGCAGTGCGAATTGGGAGCTGCTCGAGAAACATCAACGACGGAAAGCGTTGCGGTTTGTCTTTGTCGCGTTGGCGAAGATGCAGAATGATTGGTACTGCCAACGCTGCCATTGCCGCGAGAAACGCTGGCACCAACAATCCAAGTCCCATCAGCGCACGCGGCTCCGTGACAAGCGACGATCGAGGTATTCATGCAACGCGTGATCAAGCGGCTGGTCGGTAAACACGCGGATGTAATCGGCGCCAGTTCCGGCCAGACGTTTGGTAAGTGCGTCGTGATGATCGGTAATGAGTTTTTTGTACTTCGCACGCAAATCGTCGGGACGCAGCGGTAACTTCACGCCCGTTTCCGCGTCTTCGAATGTCATTGCCGCCGAATAGGGCAGGTCGCGTTCGGCCACATCAACGAGATGAAACACAATCACGTCGTGTCCGCGCATGCGAAGCGTGCCGACTGCGTTGCCGACATTTTCCGGTGTGTCGTAGCAATCGGTAACGAGCACCACGATGCCGCTCCGAATTGTGAGGTGCGCAACTTTGTCGATAGCGACAACGAGTTGGCTTGGGCCGCCAACTTTCGCGCGCGATAGTGTGTGCAGCAACAGTTGCAAATGTCGAGTGGACGCTGGCACGACGTCGGTGAGATCGCCGGCAAACATGGCGAGACCAACTTTGTCACCCTGCGCTTGCGACAGCCACGCAAGGCATGCGACGAGAAATTGTCCGTAGCGATACTTCGTGAGCGCACCGCTGCCAAAATCCATCGAGCCCGACGCATCGAGCACAAACATTACGCTCGCATTCGTGTCGGCATCGTACTCTTTCACATAGAAGCGATCGGTGCGACCAAACACACGCCAATCGATACGACGCAAATCATCGCCCGGCTGATACGACCGATGCTCAGCGAAGTCAGAACTTGAGCCTTTTCGAATGGATCGGTGTTGTCCGTGCATGAAGCCATCAACGACCGTGCGCGCCAGCAACGCGAGATCGGAAATCTGCGCCAACAACGCCGGATCGAGAAAAGCCGCTGGAGCCGTGGCCATCGGGCGTTACAGCGACGACTTCGGAACGGGCACGGCAATGATCAACTTATCAACCAGTTGATCGGTCGTAATTTTTTCCGATTGCGCCTGGAAGTTGAGGAGAATGCGATGGCGCAACACAGGGCGCGCCAGTGCCTGCACGTCTTCGAAACCAACGTGCGCGCGACCTTGCAGCAACGCGCGCGCCTTGCCTCCCAACACCAATGCTTGTGCCGCACGAACTGATGCGCCGTATGACACGTACTGTTTGATGAAGTCGGCAGCACCCGGTTCGGTGGGGCGACTTTGACGAACAAGCTTCACGGCGTAACGCGTGACGGCGTCGGCAACTGTTACACGACGCACAACGCGTTGAAACGCGAGAATCTCTTCTTTTGAAACAACTGGCTTCACCGCTTCCGGTGGTGCAGCCGTTGTCGCTTTGACGACGGCGATTTCGTCGTCTTCGGGAAGGTAGTCCAGCACCACTTCCAACATGAAGCGATCGAGCTGCGCTTCAGGAAGTGGATACGTACCTTCAAGTTCAATTGGGTTCTGCGTTGCGAACACAAAGAACGGTGGCTCGAGATCGTACGTGCGCCCTTGCACGGTAACGCGACGTTCCTGCATTGCCTCGAGCAACGCAGACTGCGTTTTGGGTGGCGTACGATTGATTTCGTCGGCGAGCAACACGTTCGTAAACACAGGGCCGGGCATGAACGTCAAACGGCGCTGGCCGGTGTTCGGATCGTCCTGAATGACGTCAGTGCCCGTCACGTCCGACGGCATGAGGTCGGGTGTGAATTGAATGCGCGAGAATTTTAAATCGAGCGCGCGTGACAGCGTCGAAATGAGCAGCGTTTTCGCGAGGCCTGGCACGCCGACCAGCAGACAATTGCCACCCGCGAACAACGCGATGAGCGCCTGTTCAACGACCGTGTCCTGACCCACGATGACTTTGCGGAGTTCGCTCTTGATGCGAATACTCGCCAGCTTGAGTCGATCCGCGAGTGCGGCGTCGTCGAGCTGATTCAGATCGGAAATAACAATTGGTCCGGTCAAGCGAACTCCTCGTGGTCAGCGGGTGAGCGCATACGTGATGTGGTAACGATGTGGTGATGCTTGGTTAATACTTTAGTGAACGTTTTGGTTGACGCTGTACGTCGATGCTTCGTTGGGTGCTTCAATTACCGCGATTCTTTATCTCCAGCAACAACGCTCCAGCTTTTTCAAACGACGGCGACAGTTCCAAAACACCAAGCAAGAGCCGTCGAGCTTCGGCCACTTCACCTCCATCAACTAACGCTCGCGCGAGTTCATACTGCGCGTCAAGCTTGTCAGACGGATCGAGCGCTAAAATTGCGCGACGCTCGCGAATGGCGGTCTTGAAATCACTGGTCTTGCGGCTGACTGCGGCCAGCCGAGTGTGGACGGATTGTTCGTACGGGTAAATCCAGATCATGCGCTCCAGCACGCGCTTGAGCCCAGTGGTGTCGGCCATCTTTTCACGCAAATCGGCCTCCATGACGTTCGCTTCCCATGCAGTCGCGTCGTGCGTGGTGATTTCTGAAACTTGAGCAAGCGCAGCAGCCGAGTTGTTACGAACCTTATAGAGGTTGGCCAGTTGCCAGGCCGCAGAAGCCGGGCCCAGAAACTCCGGAAACATCTGCTCGGCTCTCATGAATCCGGCTATTGCTGAATCAATGCGTCCAGCTTGCAGGTCTGCCGATGCGGCCTTCATCGCAACGGACAGTGGGTTCTGCTCGCCCGATTTTCCGTCGAGTGACGCAGTGGCCTTCAATCCAAGAGCAAAGCGTTTCCGAAAATACAGGTCAAACTGCTTGTCAAATACATCAGGCTTAACTTTGAACACTTTCTCGAAAACGGCAGGCGTTTCCAAACCGTCCTTGTATGCACGCAACATTGCGACAATTGCTGCTTGTCCGTATTGCGACTCAATCATCTCGCACACGGTCGACGCGAGATCATAACTGTAAATGGTTTCGGCCTCGTAGCGGGGCTTCACAAAGCCTTCATTCATTTGACTGACGGGGCGCAGCATGCTGTCGGCGTACGCGCGCAGGAATTCCGGGGTAACATCAAAACCCCATTCGGCGTGCGCGCGACGTTCTTCGGCAACCGACAAGCCTTCGGACAACCAGCGTGGAACGCGATTGTCCGATGAGCCGAGCGTGAACGTGTGCGCAAGTTCGTGCCACGCAGTGGCACCCCAGTTGAATTCACCGCGTTCGCGCGATGACGGTGCATCCATCGCGAGAACCGGTCCAAAGCTTACGCCGAGTGCGCCGAGTCCGGTAAGACCAACTGTGCGCACCGAGAAATCTGCGTGGCGACTGTAGATTTCCAGGCGAACAGTTCCTGCGGTTTTGTAGTTGTAACGCGTGGAGAATTGGTCGTACGCCTGTTCGAGCAATGGCAACAAATAAATGGAAAGAAGCGCCGCTTCTTTCGGCGGTGCCACAATTCGAAAATGACCCTTGTCCGTGATCTGATACGCGCTGACTTTATCGAGCAAATCGAGGGTATTCTTGTGCCAAAGGTTGAAAGGATCGATCGCAAACGCTCGCTCGAGAGTGGCGCGCCCCTCTTCCATTTTTGCTTCGCGCAATTCGTTCGTGCCAACGAGGCCCAGTGCGCGCGTGGAATTCGAATCGAGCAATAACGCCTGTTTGGCAAGTCGAACACCATCGGCATAACGGCGTTGGCGAACTGCCGCGTCGGCCAATTCCGCGTAGAACTCCGACGGCTTCGGATTCAATTTTTCCGCGGCGGCTTTTGCGCGGCGATATTCGGCGGAATCACCAGTGACCCACGCGTTCGCACCGATCAACGCCCACCCGGTCATTGAACTTGAGTCCACGGCCAGCGCGCGGCGAGTGGTTATTTTCGCCGAGTCGTACGCTTCAGCTTCGAGAAATGATCTCGCCTGTAACAGGATTGCTGGCGTTAATGACGGATTTGCAGCGAGTGCTGCCTTGAGATTCGCGGCGCCTTTGTTATCGCCAGCGAAGTCCGCCACGCGCGCGAGCCCCAGCAGGGCGCGCGAATTTTCCGGAGAGAGTTTGAGCGCGTCCTGATACGAAGCTTTTGCATCGGGAGCGTTGTATTTGTCGAGGAGCAAATCACCAGCGCGGAGGCGCCCTTCGAGATTTGTGATGTCGGCCGAAACGGCGCCGTCAAATGCGGCGAGTGCGTCGTGCACTGCTTGTTTGTCGGTCGCACCCAACAACACATACGCTCGTCCGGCAGCGACGTGATCGGCTGCATTCCAATTGCGCCCCTGTTCGTACGCCGTTGTCAACGCGGATGCGCGACGAAACGCGTCAACGCGATCGCCCCGGCGCATTGCAAGTTCTGCGAGACCAACTTGGGCTGTGCGTGCGTTCGGAGAGTTCGCTTTGATGGCGGCTTCATACGCGCTGTCGGCCGCGGTAAGTTTGCCGCGCAACGTGAGAATTTCGCCGAGCATCGCAGTCGTAGCGGCACCACCGTTGCGAGCGGCACGTTCTGCTTCGTCGAGCTTACCCGAATCGGCCAACGCAACGACGCGCCGATTCTGCGCAGTAATTGCCGCCGGCGTCGCTGGTGCGTTCTGTGCACACACCGCGACCGAAAACACCAGTGGCGCAATGGCACTTACAGACAACCACGCGAAACGAGTGCGCGTGCGCATCACGGTTTTCCACCTGCAGCGCGAATCGCCGCCGATTTTTCCGCAATCGCGAGCAACAGTTTCTCGAGATCGTTTTGGTAAGCGGTCGAGTCCATCGACGTTTTGCGCGAGCGGAGCGCGGCCACTTGCGATTCGAGCGCCTGACGCTCGGAGACCAAGGCAACAATTTTTGGGTCCGTGCTGGCGCGTGGCCCCCCAAATGCAACTTGCCGAGCCAGGATGCTATCACTCAGCGTCGCGTGCTCGGTCAGCATGCGATTGTCCTTCTCGTAAGCCTTGGCAACCTCTTTTTTGGCGTACGTGAACGCTTCAATGACGGAAACCCTGCCGTCTTTGTCGGCGTCCGCTTCGGCCGTGGTGAGTCCCTGCACGAACGGAGTCGCAAACGTGGCTTCGTTGCGCTCCATTGCTGTGCGCGTTGCGGACACAATTAGTCGACCGGGGCCCGCTAGCACTTGCAGAAAATCACCTCCACCACTCGCCGCGTTTACAAACACTACCGTTTGTTTGGTGAAGGCCAGTAACCACGCATTGAAATCTGCGGCCGTTGGATCGACACCGGGAAGGTTCACGCGAGAATCCGCACCTTCGCCGCTGCCGTGTCCGTTCAAGAATATGAACACCACGTCGCCAGGGGAGACTCGCTTTGAAAGCGACAAAAACGCCTTGCCAACTTCTTCCTTCGTTGACTTGTACTTGACGTGCTTCGGATCGAGCGCTGGATCTTCGCCAAGCACAAACAAACTCGAATCGGCCACGCTCCACTTGTCGCGCGCCGCGTCTACCAGCGCGTCGGTGGTTTCCATGAACTTCTTGGCGAACTGCGGTTCGCCAGCCAGGCCGGTGATAATGATCAAGTGCGTTTGCTGCGCGCGCGCAGTTGCAGCGAACGCAATCACACAGGCGCTCGCACACAGCATTGCAACGGCAACGCGCTTGAGCGTTGCACTGGCTGCGAATTGTGCGCGAAAAACCATCACGCGAGCCCTCTCCACCGTCGGTACGTCCATTCTGCTCCCAGCAACAAGGCCAGAAGTAGAAATACGATTGGCATGTCCCAAAGATCCCGCGCGTCGCGAACGGTCACGCCGGCCTCCGTAAATACGACGTCGTCGCTCATGCGCTTCGCTTCGGCGAGCGGGTAATATCGACCCCCCGTTTCCTGCGCAATGCGACGCAACAGCGACGAGCGCAATTCCGCTTGTTCCACGTCTGCGCCCTGATCGTCCGCCAGCAATGCGCTTGATACCGAACGTGTGGTGTCGCGACCACGGCGCGCTTCGGCCACGAGCGAATACACACCCGCTTCTTCCGCGACAAACTTTCCGCTGTACGAACCGTCTTCGCGTAACGACCATTCCATTGGCACGTCACTCGCCACGCCGCTGGGGGAAATAACATGCGCGGAAACCAGCGCATTGTTGACATCTCCAAATGTCGAATCGTTCACATGCGCGCGAAGCGTAACCGATTCACCTGGACCAACGCGTGATGGCACCGCGACGATATCAACCTGATCGGGTACGGCTTCAACCAGCCAGCGCAGCAATTGACGCCAGAAAGTCGCGTACGTTGGATCATCAGCGCTCACGCTTGTATCCATGCGCCACAACCACGAATCCTGCACGCCAAGAATTGCGCTCACGCCGCGGCCGTAGCGTTGGAACGTGAGCACGGGAATATCGTTCTTGGTGTTCACGTCGCGTCCCATCAACAACACCGTCGCACCAGAACGAGGTGCCCCGAGATTGTTCACGGACGTCAATGGTGGCAGAGAATCCCATCGTGCGGCGGATGCTGCTTCGTTGTCGCGCAACTGCAGTGCCGCGTGCCCCAATCCCGCTGGTGTTGGATGAATCTTGAGCGTGAGTGGCGTTGCACCGGTGTCGTTCTTTGTACGGTCCAGCGCGAGTGGTAACACATCCGCGATCGGTGTTCCCGTGAATTCACCTTCAGCAAATGCAGCGCGGCCGCCAAGTGCTATTAACCCTCCGCCACGCAAATTGACGAAATCGGCAATCATGCGCATTTGATCGCCCGAGAAGAACGACGCTTCAATGCTTCCAATGATGATTGCGCGATACTGAAAAAGTTCTTCCTTCGTGGTGGGGAAGCCTGTTACCAACTCAAGGCTGTCGCGTACCCCCAATCGCAAGAACTTCTTGTCGGCGCTCCGCATGAGCCCAACCACTTGCAAAGCCGTGTCGGTTTGAACAGCGCGACGAAGAAACGCGAACTCAGGACGCGGTTCCCCTTCTACATACAAAATGCGGGTCGGGCCGGGTCGGACTTCAATAACAGTATGATATTCGTTGTTCTCGGTAACGGTTTCCTTGTCGAGCGGTTTCGCTTTCACCGCGATGCGATAAGTGCCTGGTGCCAAGGGTGGAATGCGTAAACGAACTCGTGCGACATCTCCCTTGTCCGGCAGCGTTGTTTCCTGTGTTCCCACAATGCGTCCATTCGCTTCAACGCTCAAGACGGTTTTTTCGCCGTGAACGCCGCGCAAACTTACAACTGCTTCAATAATTGTGTTTGCGCCGGTCAAAATAGTGGGTGGTGCTGCCACACTCGAAATGGCGATGTCGCGAGCGAATCGCTCCTGACCAACACCAACTGTGTAAACCGGAATGCGTCGTGCGCGAAGCGCGAGCAATGAAGCGCTGAGATCGCTTCCGCCGTTGTCCGCGCCGTCGGTCATCACAATGACGCCGGACAGAGGCAGGCCCGCCAATTCTTCGCGCGTGGAGTTGAGCGCGCTGGCGATGTCGGTGCGTGTGCCGCTGCCCGTCAGCCCGGCCGTGCCCGTTGATGGATGCGCGTCTGCGCCAAAGCGAAAAAATCGCAACGCAAAGCGCTCGGACAACTTCTTTACAATTTCACTTGAATCGGACAACAATTTTTGCTCGGCGGCCAATCGCGTGGTGCCATCGACGTCCGCCAGGCGCATGCTGCGCGAATCATCCAATAGAACAGCCAGCAAGTTGCGCTGTGCGACGGCGCTCGACAGAACCATCGTGGGTCGCATGAGACACGCGAGCACCAGCAGAATTGCGAGCGCGCGCAGTCCACCCAAAATGATGCGATCGCGCAGAGGAATGGTGCTGACCCGCCGGTACATCGCTATCACGACTCCCAGTCCCACCAGCGCGCCTAGTCCCAATACCCACGCCGGAACCACGGGGGAAAACACAAAATCCCCGCGCTGGAAAACGCGGGTTGGATATTTGAAAAGGAATTGTACGACGGATTCGAACGCTGCTCCCACTAACTCTCCCTAGGCTGAACGAGCGAACTATCGAAACGATACCATCGAATCGATGTCATCGGAGCGACTCGCCGCAAGCGATGCTGCAGGCTGGACATGGATGTCGCAATGGTCCGACGCACAGTCGCCCGGATCCGTCGGATCCGGGAACTACGCAACAATGCAGTCGCACGTTGTAGAATAGGTCTTGTACCCCGACCCGTGAAGTTCATGCGCAATCGCACCACCTCTCCATTGGCCAAATCCGTTTTTCAGGTCGGATTGGTTGTGCAATTCCTCTTGACAGCGAGCGCGCGCGCTTCCGCGCAGTCCGGGACCGCCGAGTTACCGCGAACGCACAAAGCGGAGCCTACGGAGTCCACAATTTCCGTTCGTGATGTCATGACTCGCACGTACATCATTGCTGATGACTCCATGCAAGGCCGCGACACCGGCCGGAATGGTGGACTACGCTCGGCGAAGTACATCGCGGGGGAGTTGAAGCGCCTGGGGCTTGAGCCGGCGGGAGACGGTGGAACATTTCTGCAGGCAATTCCGTGGCTGAACTTGCGACCCAACACTGCGAATGAATTAAACGTCGGTCCGAAAGTGTACAAATCACCGACAGATTTTCTGTTGATACCGCGCGTTGGGTTGCAGGTGTTCTTGAACGGGCAGCCATACGGTGCAACTTTCAGCGGAAGCAATGTTGCAACGGTGTACGGCGGGCGTATTGGTGATGCGACGATTGATCCGAATGACGTCAAGGGAAACGTTGTCGTGTTTGCAGCGGCGAAAGACAATGCGTCATTTGCATTTTGGCAGCGCGACAATTTGCGACGATATCGGGACGCCAAAGCAATTCTGGTGGCTGTGCTCGATTTGGCGCCGACAAACAATCCGTACAGGAACGCGCGCGATACCTATTGGGATTCGACGGGGCGGGCGGAGGCAAAACCGATGTCGGTGATTGCAATTACGAATGCGGTTGGTGACGAAATATTTGGCGCGACACTTGCTTCGGTTGCAATTGGTACCGGCGGAAAATCAATTGGTGGAACGGTTGATTACGTCATTACACCAACGGAAGCGCCAGCGTACAATGTGGTGGGAATCATTCGCGGAACTGATGCAAAATTGAACAAGAGTTACCTCGCGGTTGGGATGCATCACGATCACATCGGAATAACTCGGCCGGTTGATCACGATTCCATTCGCGCATTCAATTTGGTAATGCGCGAGCGTGGCGGTGATGATCCACCACCGCGCCAGGTGAGTGAGGAACAGTGGGCGACCATTCGCGGCAAGATTGACAGTTTGCACAAATTGCATGGTGGCGCGCGTCTTGATTCGATCAACAACGGTGCGGATGACGACGGCAGTGGCACCGTACTCGGTTTGGAAATTGCGGAGGCGATGATTGCGAAGAACGCGCGTCCGAAACGCTCTTTGCTATTCGTGTTTCATACGGCCGAAGAAAAGGGATTGTACGGCGCTCAGTATTTTTCCGATCACCCGACGGTGGTGCGCGATTCCATTGTTGCGCAAATCAACATGGATCAGATGGGACGCGGTGATCCAATTGATAAACCCGCAGGCGGTACGAATTCGATTGCGCTCATTGGTTCGCGCCGGCTTTCAACCGAGTTGGGCGACCTCGCGGAGACCGTGAGCAATAGGCCCGCGTATCAATTCAAGCTGGACTATGAGTTCGATCGCAACGGCGACCCCACGCAGGGCTATTGTCGTAGCGATCACTACATGTATGCGCGCTACGGCATTCCAGTGACGTTTTTCTCAGCGGCGGCGTGGCATATCGATTACCACATGGTGTCGGATGAAGCGCAGTACATCGCCTACGACCGAATGACTAAGATTGGCAATTACATTCGCGACTACATCGAGGCTGTCGCGAATCTCGGGCATCGGCCGTTGGTCGATAAGCCGAAGCCCGATCCACTGGGCACCTGCAAGCAATAAAAATCAGAGACCATCGGAAACGCGAACAGCAGGACGGATAGTTCTCCCTGCTGGTCGCAGTCTATCAAATGCCGATGTCTACACGCAACTGCACCGTACGTGGCCGGCCGGCCGATGCGCCACTGAAGAACGCGCCTTTCAGCAAGTATTTCCGGTCGAGCAGGTTGTCGACGAATAATTGCGGACGCACAACCCTTTTGCCGACCACGAAACTGTAGCCGGTGGCCGCGTTGAGGATAATGTTCGAGTCCACGTGAATGTCTTTGTTGAAATCGAACAATCCCGTGCCGATTGGCGTCGTGATATCAGCGCCGTTCGTGAGTCCTGAACCGTAGATGCCCGTTGCACTCAGGAAGAATCTGTTCTTCGAATACACTGCTGATGCGACTGAAGAAATGCGTTGATCGTGGTCGAGATCGAACCAACGCCCCGGCACGTCAGCAATGTCGGATGGAAAAAATCCACCGGTAACAGGGCCGTGTCCAATCGCGTGATTCGCCGCGAAGTTCAAATAGCCTGATATCGGGCCCGGCGGACGAATTTCGATAACCGCTTCCAATCCCTGAATGCGCACCTTGTCGAGATTGACCGACGTGAGAATTGCGGTGCCAGGAATTGTGTTGTCATCAATGCCCGGACTGCTCTGCTTCAGGTAGCTGGAGATTTTGCTGACAACACCAAACGGAAACCGATGAATGAAGCCCGCTTCGTAAAAATTATCGCGCTCGGGAAGCGTCGGTGACGACGACGTTGTATCGCCCGCATTCGAAACGGTTGTGATGGCGCGCAGATCTTCAATGTTCGTCGGTATGAACTGACGTCCATAGTACAAATAGAACGTGTTCGCGAGATTCGGATAGAAACTCAACTTCACGCGCGGACTGAGTTGCGTCTGATTGCCTGCAAATGGTGCAGCGTGCAGATCGGTGCGAAGTCCGGCGCGCAATTCAATCCATTCCCTGGGCGTGAATGCGCCCTGCACATACCCTCCAACATCGTGTCCCTTCAAATTCGAATTCGAACCCGGCCCTGCACGCCCACTCGCATCGGTCGTGATAAAATCTTCGCGACCGGTCGTGATTGACGCTTGCAAACCAGTTTTCAGTTCCAGCGAATGCATCGCGCGCCAGCGATAGTCGATTTTCGTGCCGAACAAATTGAACGCGCGCTGCTCCGCAACATTGTACGGCGTTGTGGTGTCGGGAAAGAACAAAAACGAAGGTTCGTCGGCCGAGCCGGGGACATAGTCGAGGCTTCCGCGACGATAGTACAAACCGGCGAATAGCTCGGAGTTGGTAACATCGGAAGAATCGAGATTTCCGAAGCGATGGCGCCATCCCGCATTCACAAAACTATTCTGATCGACCTGATGATCATCAACCGATGATTGCATTGAATCGTACGGAACCAGAAACCGCGTGCGCGACCAGTTGCCCTCAAAATCGAACACATCGCGCGGCGTGGCGTTGTACTGCACTTTGCCGAACGTGAAATAATCCTGCGCACTGTTGTGATAATTGATCGGCTTGAATGTTATCGTGTCAAACACAATCGGTTCCTGCCGCAGGTTCGTGGCCTGGCGTGACCCGGAAAAGAAGAATCCCCATTTACCGATGTTGTTACTCACGTTAATCGACTGACCATCCACGCCAAACGTGCCGCCAAAACCCGAGACGTTCAAGTGAAATCCGCCGCCGGGAATGCGCGTGTGAACATCTACAACGGCCGCATTCTTGTTGCCGTATTCCGCATCCCAGCCGCCGGTTTGAAACTCAATCCGATCGATAATGGCCGGGTCGAACAGTTCGTTCAGGCTGCCGGAAATCCCCGATGGCACAGGCACTCCGTCAACATAGTAGGTGTATTCGGCATGCTGTCCGCGAATGTGAACCTCGCCAGTCGGCGCGCGCACCGCACCAGCAATGCTTTGTTGCAGAATTTGCGAAGTGGTAGTCGATGGCGCACCGTGGTAGTCGTTTTGCTTGTAGACCTGATCGCCGCTTCGAATGTCGACGGCAATTGGCGCACTCGCCACGATGGTCACGCCTTGCAGTTCGCTTGCAACGGCGTTCATCAGAAACGTCAAATTCAGACGATCGTTGGCGGCGACGGCAATGATGCGTTTCGCGGGTCGAAATCCAATAAAGCGAACATCAATTGAATACGCGCCGGTCGGCGCGTTGTGAATAATAAAGTGTCCAAACTGGTCGCTCGTTACATTCGCGACTACTCGGCCATCACGTGAGATGGAAATCTCGGCGCCAGAAATTGGCTGCGCGCTGGAGGAGTCGCGCACGACCCCGGCGATGTCCGCATCGACCAAAACACTCGGCGCAATGCCTGTCGCTCGGGATACTTCGGGCGTGAGTGCACTAACGGAAACAGCTGCAACGACGAAAATCGCCAGCGACCGACTACGTCGCGAAAAAAGAATGTGCATCGACAACTCCAAATCAGGTTGACGCATTGTCGCCGCCCACCTTCCTTTTTCCCACTATATTTGCGCGAGCAGTCAGTCACTTGCAATCAGTGGTCGAATCGAAACGTCCACCGGTATTTTTTTGCATTTACTGGTTGCAATTGATCGAGAATGGAGGCAGATAATGTTCTCGAAGCGTATCGCGAGCGAGAGCTTGTGACATTTCGACAATATTGGAAACGCCTGGAGGAGAGTCTTTGTGAGCGATGCGCAACCGTTGGTCTATCCACTCATTCTCAAATCGACGCTGTCGGTTACGGAATCCGAACCGATCATCAAGTCGGCGACCGATTTGAATGCAAGGCGGGTCGCGGCTGATGCGAAACTGGCGAGGCGCGAAAATCGTGACGTTGATGCGAACCTCGGACCTGCCGTCGAGTGGACACTGGTGCAGCGTTCAATTGGCTTTGACGTTTCGTGGTATGTCGTAAAGTTGAACGACCTCGAAACCTCCGTGACCGACGCCAAAGACAAAGCGAAGTCACTGTGGGACACGCTCAAGCTCGACTCACGCCAGCTCGCCAAAATCATTCAGCTCGACAAATACGACGAGAAGTCGGTCGGACCGGCAGTCATTTTGGCGGGCAATCGTTTTGTTGGAATGCTTGAACCGGTGCTTCACGCGAGTGTGCGAGGTGGTACCGAACGCAACGCAAGTTTTGCCGGCGCCGCGAAGGTCGCTCCAAATCCCGCGGGAAAGACAGCGGCCACCCCAGCGCTGACCCAACAGGCTGCGCCCCCCGGCAGTCAAACGCGATCGCACCTCGGACAATCGGCGAAGCCTCCGACACGAAGTGAAGCACCCGGTGGATCAACGACCTTCAGCGCGGCGCACGCATTTCTGCTCCAGGCAAACACGTATGTGAATGTGCCGAGGTTGGTGCTGCCAAGTGAAAAATTTAGTGTTGAAGTTGGTCTTGCGGCAGCACCGGTCGAAGGCGTGGAAGGAGGAAAAGCTGTCGTCGCTTTCGGAGCCCTCGAGTTGACGGTTGCGCTCGATATTCAAATTGACTGCGCGGGGTTTACTCGGGACAAGAAGGCGATCGAGCAACTCATTGTTTCGCGATCCGATCCGTTTGCAAAGCGCGTTAAGTTCTGGCTCACCGCAGAAGCGTTGCCCGTGAACGCCAACGAAGACCTGCGTGCCATTCATATTCGGTTGTCAAGAAGCGGAATCGTGTGCGGAACCGCGACCGTTCGAATTCTCGTTCAACGTACGAAAGCGGCTGTTGCCATCCCTCCGAACACCAATGCGCCCCCGGTTACAACGATCAATAGCACTACACCGAATATTGATTTGACGCTCAGCGCAGTGTGGCAGGGTGACAACGAAGCATCGCATACGCTTTGCTGGAGTTACGCTTCTCCGCACAAGTTCGATGCACCGAAGGGGAAAATGGTGCGAAGTTCGACCGACCTGGCATCAATGGCCATAGGCATTGTCGACGAACTCGCCGCGGCCGACACGCATGACGGAATTGAGCTCGCGGTTGGCGGCATCGCAGCGAGCATCAAGAACGAAATTCCCGCCGGAGTCTTTGAAGTGCTCGCCAGTGTAACCAAGGCCGTGCGGGCCGCGCGCGGTGACCTGGCAATTCCCACGCTGTTGCTGCTCACGCAGGAAGCGCGGGTTCCATGGGAGCTGTCGCTGTTGCCCGATGAACAAGTTGTTAACGCCGATGCGCCGTTTCTGAACACGCATTTCATTGTCAGCCGTTGGTTGCTCGACGACAATGTGCGTGCGCTACCGCCAAGTGATTCGGTCGCTCAGGATTTCGCGGCAATTTTTGGTGAGTACTCGAATTCTGATTTGACCGCCTTACCGTATGCGCAAAAAGAAGCGGCCGCGCTGCAGAAGCATCAGGCGCACACCTTTGCCGCGACACGAAAGGAGATTGTCGACATACTCTCCAACAAAGCGCAAACCGAAGAGGGTAAAGATCTTGCGCCAGGCGTCATTCATTTTTCCGGTCACGGCGAAGCAAATCGTACCAACGCGGCTTCAGCCAATTTGATGTTGAACGACGGCACACCGCTGTCGATGACACTTTTCCTGAACGCGCCTGCGTTGAAGAAATTTCATCCATTGGTTTTCTTGAACGCTTGCCAGTTGGGTGCTGGAACAACATCCCTCGGGCAATCGGGTGGCTTCGCGTCGTTCTGCGTACGTGCACAATGCAGCGCTGTTGTTGCTCCGCTTTGGTCGGTGGACGACGAGGTTGCGTACGACGTATCCACAAAATTCTATGACGACGTTTTAAGTGACGCCGGCAAACAGGGAATTTCCGTGGCCGAAGCGATGTTCAATTCGCGACAGAAACCATTCACAGCGATTACTACTACTAACGCGAAAGGGGAAACGAGTACGTATGTCACGGCAACCCGTTTGGCGTATCTCGTTTACGGCCATCCCGCTTTTCGTCCGTAGCCAGTTTCCATTGATGGTTTCAGTAACCAACACTCAATAACGACGGTAATTGCATGCCCAGACTCGAAGGCGGAAGTCAACCCGTTATCCTTGGTGGTAATTACAAAATCCGTGCGCCCGGGGTAATCGGACAAGCGAACATTACGAAAGATCGCGTGACTGCAGGAGCAACACGTTCCGTTGGAGTGGCGCGCGAAGGGTCATCGCTCGATGAGGCGCTCGCTGCGCAAGGCATGCAGGACGTCGCCACGATCGACATTTCCATAGAACGACAAATTCCCCAACCGGCGGGCGCCACACTGCGCGGGCCAGGTGGAGACGACGCAATCGAATTGGAGGTGCCCGCACCGAAAGAAGGCATGGACGCAGTCGTGTTGTCGGTAAACGAATCTGGTTCAATTACCTGGAATTATCCGCTCACCAATCAAAACCACATTGCGTTGCCAACTACCCGAGGTGCGGGCGCAACACTTCAATTTCGAATTCCCCGCGCACCAGCAGTTGCGCCTCCAGCGACAGGCTCGGCAACGCGCTCAATTCTCGGCAGCCTCGGCCGGAAAGTTCTGAAGGTCTTGCTGTATCCGGTAACCGACAAATTGGTTGGGCCCCTCGCAAATACTTTTGCCGGGAGTTGGGAAGCGGGCAATCGGCCCTATCGCTTTCGAACGGTTACTCCTGACAATTACAATCGAAGCGATATCACTCCCCTCACCGCCAATGACGCTGAGTGGAAGCGATTGGGTGCCGGGCGTTCGCTGTTTTTTGTGCACGGCACTTTCAGTTCAACGCACAGCGCATTCGCGGGATTGGAGAAACAGGATATCGAAGCGCTTTCCAAAGCATACGGTGGAAGGCTGTTTGCATTCGACCATTTCACTCTTTCGCATTCCCCTGCGCAAAACGTAGACGAAATGGCGAAGTTGCTTCCGGCTGATATTCCGCTCGACGTCGACATTGTTTGTCACAGTCGTGGCGGTCTGGTTGCGCGCGAAATGATAGAGCGCGCCGATGTCCATGGGTTGCGCGGCAAACTCAAGGTCAACAAAGTAGTGTTCGTTGGCGTGCCAAACGCCGGAACCATCCTCACCGACCCGTCGCACATGGTAAACATGATCGACCGAATGACAACGGCGATCAATCTTTTGCCAGATGGTCCGGTAACGTGGATTCTTGAAGGAATTATCAGCGCCGTAAAAGTCATTGGGCATGGCGGACTGAATTCACTTTCCGGATTGACTTCCATGGTGCCAAACGGAGCGTACCTTGGCACGCTGGGAGGTGCGATGATCGACAAACCTACCTACCTTGGCATCGCCGCCAACTTCGATGCGAAGGCTACGGCCTTTGATCGGCTTGTGTTGATGCGCGCCGCCGGCAACAAACTCGTGGATCGTATTTTCGAAGACGCCGAGAATGATCTGGTTGTGCCAACGGCGGGTGTGGCCGGTGGCAACGGAACACTCTTTCCAATTCCGATGACGTCAATGCTGGTGCTCGATAGCGGAGCGGGAGTTACGCACACCACCTATTTCGCCAACCAGACTGTGCGCGATAAGTTGCATGCCTGGCTCTCTCCATAACTGAACCGGAAACGCGTGGACGCAATACTGCTTCGCATTGGTGAGAAGGACGCCAACGGCTACCCGCTGTCGCTGTACATCGGCGAAGAGTCGAGCGTACTTGCACGTGCAGACAACGACGAAAACCCCGACGAAAGCAGCTCCATTCCTCTCGATTTTGCAAAATCGCTTTCGGTTACGGATATGCAATGCGTCACCGCCAACGATACGCGTGCAATTCTGTCTGCGGCCGATCCGTCCAACAATTTGCTGCGCGAACTTGGCGTAAACCTGTACGCGCTACTCAATCGCGACAGTGTTGGAAAACGCTGGAAAACAGCGCGCGTTAAAGCGAAGGCCGCCAAAGGTGCTGCCGGTGTGGTGCAATTACGTACGTATCTGGATGTGCGTGATGAAGAGCTGGCACGTATGCCGTGGGAGTTGTTGTACGATGTCGACGAAGGACTTGCGATTGCCAAATTAGGGCTCGAAAGACCGATCGTGCGATACGCGAAGAATGCTGTCAAGGATGCTGGAGATGCAGAAGATGAATCTGAGCTGCGCGTGCTCTTTGTCATTGGATGCAACCCAGAGGAAACCGCGGTCGAATGGTTGGCTGAGTTGCGAAGCTTTCTCGAACTGGTTTGCCCGCAACGCAACGTTATCGATTTCGAAATCTTCGAAGCGCACGCGCAAGTTTCTCCGCGAAAACTCCTGCCGTCACTTCATGCCGCCATCGGAGAATTTCGTCCGCACATTCTGCACTTTGTCGGACACGGTCGAATTGAAGACGGCGAAGGCGCATTGGAGCTGTACGATCCGGAAACAAAAAACAACAAACCGTGGACTGCTGAAGATTTCAATGAAGACCTGCTGCAGTCGCCTCCCCGTCTGGTGCTGCTGAACGCGTGTCGCACATCCACGCAGGCGGCCGATACCGATGCGCCAATTCGTGTGCTCGCCTCGATGTCGTCGTGCGCGCTTTCCGCTGGCTCCCGCGCCGTCATTTCCATGCAGCATGACATAAGCGGGCAGGCCGCAGCGCAATTTTCAAGGAGTTTCTACAGCGCGTTGCTCAGGAAATTGCCGATTGATGTGGCGGTTACGAAAGCTCGCATTGACGTTTCAAAACTTATTGACGCGAAAGATCGGAACTGGGCATTGCCCGTGTGCACATTGTCCGTGACACCGGAGACCGTGCTGCCACCTCTGAAACTGTTTCAGGATGCCCGACAGAAAAATGTGTTGGTGCACCCAGAACTCAGTTCGCTGTCGAAGTACGTTGATCGTCGCATGGAGCGACGGGTGCTCCTTCAGTGGGAACACGATAAGGAAAAAAACGTCACCTTCCTCACCAGTGACGACTCCATGGGAAAATCTTCACTCGCGAAATTGATCAGCGAGTGGCGACTGCTCAAGGGACATCAGGTCATCTACGTGAATTGCGCAGCACAAAAAAAAGTGCTCGACTCTGTTGAATTCCTGAGATACATTCGCGGTACGATTGATGCGGCGCCAGATCTGCTTCGCCCCAATCTGTATCAGGAATTCGCGTTCTTTAACAGCACGTTGAATGCGGTCCTGGCCGGAAAGCCCGTGCAAGCCGACAAAGGCACCGGAATTGACGAAAATTTGCCACAGGACCGAAACAAGTTCTCGGGGCAGGATACCTGGAACCAGATCTTTCTGGCCTTCACGCAAGACCTGAAAAATATCGCGAAAGTTCGGCCCGTAACACTCGTGATCGATCACTTGACCAAGGGAAACACAAAACACGTCGACCCGAACGATTTCAAGGAACACTTCGTGAAGCTTTTCCTTGAGCCGCAAAACGCCGATCCATCCGAAAATATTTCTGTCATCATTGTCGCAACCGGTATTGCTGTTGAGGGCTACGGCCTGGGCCCACTGGCAAAGCGCAACACCATTGCGAAGCTCGATCTCTTTCCGTCAGAAAACTGGTCATTGCTGGTCCGCGAATATTCCGTGCGCGAGGAACTCGATGCCAAGGTGGCGGAGGAAGCCCTGCAATGGGTGGGAAGTGCTAGAAATGCACCGTGGGATCCAAAAAAATTGGACGTGTATCGCATATTCTACGAAGAGAAATTGGAGAACTCAAAACGGCCGGCGGTCACATGACCGAGCTTGCACAAAATACTCAGAGTATTGTCGATCGGTTCGCCGGCATCGATCTCTCCAGCCTGTCTTTGGAAGAGGCCACACGACTGTTCGAAAAGCCCTGGCAAAGCGAAGTGCTCTGGCGCGTTTCTCTTGCGGGTCGTCTCGATCGTGAAGCCGTAACAACAATTGTGCGACCGGACGTCGCGGGCATTCCGGACAACATCGAATTGTTCGACTGGCTGGCCGCTCATCGTGAAATTGAATTCAATAGCAGTGACAATCCCACCATCAGCGCGCGCGAAGCCGACAACCGCACCCTGCGCGCAAATCCAAATCAGCTGGATGCGTGGATACGCGAAGTCGACAACATTCGCGCCTTTGCACTGAAGCTCAGCGACCACTTTGCGCAGCGTTCGGAAGAATGGGAACTGGATAGCATCAATTTGCTGGTGCTCGCCGATCCCGCGCGTGCATTGCAACGAGCACGCAAGTTGTATGACGCGGCCGACACTCAATCCAACTTCACGCGCTGCTTTCAAATTCTCCAGCGGCTTGAAGAGCGCACCGCGCTTCTTCAAAGGATCACCAGCAGTTGGCATCCGCCAATGGCGGAGTATCCGTGGCTTAACGAATATTCCACCTTTCTCAAAGAAGTAGTAGAACTTCGTCGTCGCTTCGATGCGTCACGCGCCTTTGCTTCAGACTTCGAGCGTACCACACAGGCGCTCGAACGCGACGTCATGAAAGAAGCATGGCATTGGGTAAGCGGCCCGATCGTCGAGCATGATCCCTGGATTCTCAACATTGAAGCCAAAGGTGGCTCAGGAAAAACAATATTTCTGCGCTGGCTTTCCGCGCGTCAATGCATTCGCGAGGGCATTCCCTACGCACGTCTCGATTTCGACTTCATCGACCCGCGACTGACCGATGTGGCGCCGTGGTATCTCGTCGCGCAATGCGCGCGCATTCTCGACTCACAGCTGGAAGGCCGGCCTCTTCGCGAAATTGTCGCGCGCGCCGATGATGTCGCGTCATTCGATTCACTCTCGCTCGATTCCAAGCACATTGCGCGCGTCTTTGAACAATTGCGCAGCACGCGCGCGCAGGAAGAGGGCACAGAGCTGGTGAATCAACTGGCACGCGCTTTGTCGGGTTCCAGCGCAAAATCTGTCATCCTTGTGCTCGACACACTTGAGGTGGTGTTGCTTAATCGCGAGGCGGACTTATTGAAGTTGCTCAATGTGCTGTCTCAACTTCACGATCAGTGCCCCAAGCTGCGCGTCATTCTTGCAGGACGATTTGATCTTGAGGCGAAGCTCCCGGGCTTCAGGGAACAGTTCTCGAATCAGGCGCGACCCCTCGAGCTCACCAGGCTCTCCGACGATGAAGCAGCAGAATACCTCGTCACAAAGCGCGGCATGCCTCGGGGCGCTGTCGTCGACGCAATCGTAGCGCGTAGCGACGGCTTGCCCATGTCGTTGTCGCTGTATGCAGAACAATGGCAAATCAACCCACGAATTACGGCCACGGAAATCAACGAAATTCCCGGACCCGAGTTGCACTATCTGGTCGAACGCGTTCTGAAACGCGTTCCCGTGCCCATTGCGTGGTTGCTCCGGTACGGAGTCGCTGCAAGGAAGCTCACGAAGACATTCCTGCAGGAAATTATTCTGCCGGAATTGATAAAACTTCGCGAGGGAAATGCACTCGACAACCCGATGCTCGATACCGACGTCATACGTCAGTACTACGACACGACGAAACTCGCGTTGGGTCAGGAAGAGCTGTCGGCAGATCTCCTCTGGGCCGATCTCGAACGACACGCGTCGACCTTTTCCTTTGTGAGTCGCGACGCCGCCGTTCCCAATTGTTTGATCATTCACGAAGAAGTGCTGCGGCCCATGCGTAGCGAATTGCAAAAGCAGCCCGTACTGCAAAGTTTGCATCGACGCGCAATGGATTTGGCGTTGGCGAGGGCCGGAAAGCTCAGCGGCAGTAATGCAATTGAGTGGAGTTCGGAAAAATCGGACGCGCTCTATCATGCGCTCCGGATTTCCGAAGAAATGGCGCTGAGCTGTTGGAAGGCCGCATCGAGTGAGGCAACACAACACGGCGCCTATGAGGCCAAGATGCAAATCGCCAACGAGCTTCAGGACGAGTTTCCAGAAAGCACCATCGATTTGCGAATACTCGGCGCTCGTGAAACGACGCTCGCGCTGCTTGACTACGCGGCAGTGCAGCCAGCTGAAATTGCAAAAGAAGTGCGCAACAAAGCACTCAAGAGTTCGGATCAATGGGAAGCGCTGCTTAAGGAGGCTCAGCGTGCGCCAGATATTGCCTCTCTTATCGCTCACGTACGCGTCCGTGTGACAGATTTTCTCGGAGGAGATCGGGCCATTCTGCTCACCCTGGAAGGTCTCCTGCCAACACTTCAATCGGACGACGAAAGGCTTGAGTTACTCAAGGCGTTAATCGAAGCCAACCAATATCAACCCGACGCACTCCGTCATATCGCCACTACTCGTGCAATCCTCGCCATAGGCGCGCACAGTTGGAGCGCATCGAATGTCACGCAATTCAAGTTGCGTGCCTGCACGGAATTCGCGCGACAGGGACGTTACGATTTGGCGTTGGAACTCGCGAGTGAAATCACAACTTCGCGCAGCAAACAGAACATCAGCGATGAACTGTATGCGTATTCGTGCCACGTTGATTTGTTGACAACGTGCAATCGGATGGCCGACGCATTCCGAATGCAGCAACGTGCGTTTCAGTTTGATGAGAAGAACAGGAGCGAAGGGGTCAAGTATGACCTCGCTGCAGAAGACGCCAGCCTGGCGTTGCGCACCACTGCAGTGCGAGTTTTTTCGTACGGTGGGCCATTGCTACCCCCCGCGCCTCCGACAATCTCCGATCACGCAGACTGGATCGTCATTGAACAGTGCAACCAGGCTCTGATGGCGCGATTTCATATGCGGCCGACCGAGTCACAAGCCGTTCTTCAAACTGCACGAAGCGCTGCCGGAAATTCGCCTGCCCTTGTTGCACGGCCGGTGTCCAATGCCTGTGGCTTGGCGCTCTTTCTGTTGGGAGATCAACGCCGCGCCAATGAGCTGATGGATGAATTGAGGTCACTGTCGCTGACAGAGGAAAGCGACGAATGGTTGGACTTGCAATTCAAGTCTTGTCAGTATCAGCGACCGAGAGCTGCAGAGTCTTTGGAACGATTGCGCGACTACAACCGGCGCCGTCCCACCGTTCCTACAACGCTGATGATGCATGTCGCAGAGCTCGCAACCGATCCGAACAATCACCTGAACGCATCACGCGAAATCGTAAAAGAGCTTCTAAAAATTCAGCCTGTCGAAGCCCGCCGTCGCCTGTTTTTCGAAATTATCTTTGGCGCTCGACACACGGAGCTTCATCCCGAAGTCCGGCCGGAACTCGCTGCGGCACTCGAAATGGTCCAGCTGTCAAACGGCCCCTCGTCGAAATACGTCGCGGAAATTTTGCAGGAGTGGATGCTGAATAAGTGGATTACTCCCGATCGCGTCGTTGAATTTCCACCATTCGACGTCACGAACTGCCTCGATCTCTCGAAGTGGTATTGTGATACTCAATGCACGGGTCGCTTCACGGGCCTTTCTGACACCATGCTCGACGCACCGGACATTTCGGAATTTGCGCGAGGTATTTCTTTGTATGCCAGCGCGCGCAAGGCGTTTGATGAAGGTGATGTCGCAAAAGCAACCCTGCACGCGCAGCGCGCGCGAACAATTCTGGCCTCGGAATCGATACCTGCGTCAATCTGGCTGGCGCGCGCTAACTTGCTCTTGTATCGGTTGAATGCTGGCGGGGCCGCCGACAGCGAAGCGCTGTTGCTCACTGTCGAAGACCTTTGCGAGCGTCTCGATGCGCAACATGATTTGGCGATGGTTCGCGATTTGCTCAATCTGCGGAGGATTAGTCAGCAGCTTCCCAGCGAGAAAAAATCGATTCTCTCGTTTGAGATCAGTCCGGAAACAGTTTCGGCATTGTCACATCCTCACACTTCGATCGTCTCCGCGTTCAATACCGATGCTGCACGCACAACGGCGTTGCGCACGCCGAACAACGTGATTGCGGAACTATCGAAAAACTTCTTCGATTGCGTTACTGATCTGGCGCAGCTTGTTCCACCTGTCACGCAGGAATACGCGGATGATCTGCGCCTAGCCGTCGTTTCTGCGCATCCGACAGTTGCGGCGTTACCACTCGAGATTGCATTCGCGAAAGACGCATTTCAGTGGCAATCAACACGACAGGGCCGGGTAGTTCCCGGTTGGCGTTCAGTCGAACCGCTTCACGAGTCAGTTAATGAACGCTGGGTGCTGCGTGCTCTCAACTCACTCGGCATCAAATCAGAGAGTGGCACTGGTGATTTGCGGGCCCTGACTTCGACATTTCAAGCGCAGCAGCATTTGCCAGAAAGTGGGGCTCTCGATGCGCGCACTCTTCGTCAAATGATTCGCGCTTTGCGCGGCAACCGAGAGACAAGAGTCGCGATAATTCCTGCAAAATCTCCACCATGGTTGAGCGCCGCACACGATGGATTGATGCGCTTCTATGGTGTCGCAAAAGCCGAAGTCGCAATACTGAGTAAGACCAGCCGAGAGACCATTGCCACCCTTCAATCGCAGCAGTTCGACGTTGTGCACATACTGGCACCGGTTGTGGAATCCTCGTCCTACGGCGGTCTCGCGTTCAACCTTCGATCAAACAATCCCGAAGACTATCGCCAAAATGTCTTTTCAGACAATGTCCCGACAGACATGGGAAATCCATATCTGTCGCTCTCCGAATTGATTGGCGCCATCAAACGGCCAAGCAGTTTGCTACGGCCAATTGTTGTCGTGCACAACACACTCGACAATCTCCCGTTGGAAGAAGCAATTCGCCAATACTGCCTGCGCAATATCATGGCGATGGAATTCAATCGTAGCGGCGCACCGGTTGCCGCAGTGGGAATCAGTACCAGTCTGATCGCAAGCGAACAATCGATCGCAGGACTTCTGGCATCGATTCTGACCGCCGGTGAACCGCTCTCGAATTTTCTGAACAAACTCGATTCACGAGATCACGTGCGTGAGGTGCTCGAGAAAGACAGTGACGGGTCTGCAGCAATGATCGTGCACGAATTGCAAAGATTCGGCTCGCTGGTGTACGCCACAAATCCGGAATTCGTGATCGTATAGCATCTCGAATTCCGGATTGTGTTGAACCGCTCAACAATAGCCGTTACGCCGCCTGCGCCACTCGCTCTCCCAAATCCACCAGCGGCATCACCGTTTCCGCAAACCGCTCCATCTCCTCCAGCTGCGGACTGCTCTGCAACAGCAGCAAATCCACTCCAACGCGTTTATACG
>JBDUAX010000130.1:0-10047 GCA_040004455.1 Gemmatimonadaceae bacterium | reverse complement strand
ACGTAATAACGCCAGCGGTGGGGGGCGTCAAGTAGGGGCCAATCGCGCGACTATTCAGAGGACACCTCGCACCTATTCTGAAGCAATCAATCGCCGTGCGCCGTGGTATTTCTTGTTCCAGTAATAATCATCGAGGCGCGAGATAGTGACGCCGTGACTGCCCGATGATTGCGCGAACTCGCCGCCGCCGAGGTAGACACCAACGTGGCGACTTTTGAAGAACGGACCCATTCCCTGTGTGCGGAAAAACACGAGGTCTCCCGATTGGAGTTCGGTGCGCAAAACGTCTTTGCCAAGCAATTCCTGTTCGGCACTCGTGCGCGGGAGATCGACGGCAAGTGCTTCCTTGTACGCGGCGCGCACAAACGCTGAGCAATCAACGCCAGCTTTCGTCGTGCCACCAATTTTATACGGAGTGCCGCGCCACGCGGCGGTGGAGACGCGCAATTTTTTCTCTGTGTCAGTAAACGCGCGATTGGATACATCAACAACCGGTGGTGGCGTTGACGGCAAGTTCGGCTTCTTGACGTTGCCTTTCTCAGTGGTCGGCAGAAGTATTTTCTGATCGATTGGTTTTGCGCCCTTCGCCACGCGCAGCTTCGCCTGCATATCGGGATCGACACGACGAGCGGCGCGAAACGCCTGCGCCCAGCGCGGATCATCAAGTTTGGAAATCGTTACCGCTTGTCCTTTGACGCAGTGTGTGAACTCGCCATCGCCAATGTAAATGCCTGCGTGCTGTCGTCCGAACGCGCCACCGATTCCAACGGCTTGATACAGAATGATGTCCCCCGGTTCGAGCGCGTCCTTCTTGATTGCTTCCCCCATTGTTGACCACTGTGCGGGCGTGCCTTCGAGTTCCGCGTCGTACAAACCTTCGTAAACAGATTTCACATATTCGTAGTTGCCAATGCCGTCGAACGTCGTGCCTTGGTCGAGATAGAGCGTTCCGGTCCACGCGACTGCCATGTCGCGCAACAGGCCGGCGCGATTATTTCCATATTTGGCGGCGTCGAATACCGGTGGGCCGGCTTTGGGGTCAGTGTTGATGTGTCGAGCCGTTTTGTAGGTCGCTTTGTACGGTGCGGAATCGAGTTTGACGAGCGCCACACCGTGAGTTTCGCGTCTCGCAATCGCGACTTCATCGTTGCCCATGTAAATCGCAACGTTTCGCGTTTTGAAAATAAACGAGCCCGTTTCGAAGAATACGAGGTCGCCCGGTTTGAGATCTTTTTTGTCGACCACGAGTTTGCCCGTGTGATACTGCTCGTCGGCAGTGCCGGGAATGTCCATTGCAAACGAATTGTGAAACATCTCACGCACGAATGCTGCGTTAGAGATTCCCGCATGCGTGGTGCCGTGATCGGCGTACGGCGTACCTTTCCACGTTTCGAATTCTGTCGCCAACTTTTTTTCGGCGGACTTGCCGCAGGCACTCGCAACGAGCGCGAAAAGCGCGACGGTAGTTGGACGGGCGGCGCGAGCGCAGCGAGCTATTGGAAAGAGTCGTCTCATGGCGCGTCGAAAATACGATGCAGCGTCGGAATATTCCAGAACGCCTGGGCTCCAAGCACCTCGCCCAGGCAAACGCAACACACTGGCAGTCGCGCCATATCCGATCGGGATATTTTGACTGGCCCAAGTACGTCGTTCAGGCCATCTCGGTGTGGACTCGCAAGTAGGCACGCTGCATGTTTTGCGAATGCGAAAAATTCTTCTGGCTTCGGTATCATCATTTGTCCTGGCAGCCACCGCTCACGGCCAAACAAAATCGGCGGACTGGCCCGTGTACGGTGGGAACACCGATCACACCCACTACACAACGCTCAGCCAGATAACGCCGGCGAACGTATCGTCGCTTAAAGTCGCCTGGACATTTGAAACGCACGATGAGTTCAAGGATTCGGAAATGCAAGCGAATCCGATTGTCATTGACGGCGTGTTGTACGCGACGACTCCCAAGTTACACGTGTTCGCGCTTGACGCCGCGACGGGCAAACAGCTGTGGACATTCGATCCGAACGACGGGAAGCCACCAACATCACGCATTCGCCATCGCGGCGTGGTTGTCACGGGCGATCGCGTAATTTTCAACTATCGTTACAAACTGTTTGCGCTCGACAAGAAAACCGGCAAGCAAATAAAAACGTTTGGCGATAGTGGTTGGGTAGATCTGCGCGCAGGACTTGGCCGCCCAGTTCAGGGACTGTCCGTAAGCGCGAGTACACCCGGGGTTGTGTTTGAAAACTTGTTGATTGTTGGTACTAGCGTGCCGGAAGCATTGCCCAGCGCACCCGGCGACATTCGCGCCTACGACGTAAACACCGGCGCCATGAAGTGGACGTTTCACACCATTCCTCATCCCGGCGAATTCGGTTACGAAACCTGGCCAAAAGATGCCTGGAAAATTTCTGGCGGAACAAATGCGTGGTCGGGAGTGACACTCGATGTGAAACGCGCGATGGTGTTTGCTGCAACTGGCTCGGCGTCGTTCGATTTCTACGGCGCAAATCGAGCGGGCGACAATCTATTTGCGAACACCGTGTTGGCATTGGATGCTCGTACTGGCAAACGCATTTGGCATTTTCAGGGTTTGCATCACGATTTGTGGGATCGCGATTTCCCGGCGGCTCCCGCACTGGTAACCGTAACGCGCAACGGGAAGAAGATTGATGCGGTTGCACAGATTACGAAAACCGGTCACGTGTACGTGTTCGATCGCGAAAAAGGAACGCCATTATTTCCGATTGAGCAACGCAAGATGCCGAAGGCAACACTCGACGGCGAGTACACGAGCGCCACGCAGCCTTTCCCAACGCTGCCGAAGCCATTTGCACGCCAGCGTCTTACCGAAGACCAACTCACCACCCGGACCCCAGCGGCGCACGCTGCCGCGCTCAAGACATTTCACGAGTACAACACGCCTGATCCCTTCACCACGCCAAACCTGAAGGGCACAATCATTTTCCCGGGCGTTGATGGCGGCGGAGAATGGGGCGGCCCGGCGTTCGATCCGGAAAGCGGATTGCTGTACGTGAATTCGAACGAAATGGCGTGGCTGCTGAAAATGGTGCCACGCAGCGACAAGTCGATTTATGGCGCGAATTGCGCGAGTTGCCATGGCGACAATCGAAAGGGAACAGCAGTCGGTCCGGAGCTGTTAACGAACGCCACGAAACAGACTGCCGAGCAGACTGCGAAGATCATTCGCGAAGGAACGGGACGCATGCCCGCGTTCAGCAGCGTGTTGGATAACGTTGCGGTGAATGATCTCGTGAAATTTCTGCGCACAGGTGAAGATGTTTCGACGACAGCGACAACCAATCCATATTTTTTGAAATATCGACAGAGTTCATTCGACATTTTCCTCGACAACGAGGGCTATCCTGGAATTAAGCCACCGTGGGGAACACTGAACGCGATCAATCTCAACACGGGGCAATTCGCATGGTCGATTCCCTTTGGCGAATATCCCAAACTCGTTGAACAGGGACTGAAGAACACCGGTACCGATAACTATGGCGGCGCAATCGTTACCCAAAACGGATTGTTGCTGATTGCGGCGACAACCTACGATCACAAATTCCGTGCGTTTGACAAGAGCACCGGGAAGCTGTTGTGGGAAACAGTGTTGCCCGCGGCCGGCAACGCGACGCCATCAACATACGTGGTGAATGGCAAGCAGTATATCGTGATTGCGTGCGGCGGTGGCAAGAATGGTGCGCCGAGTGGTGGTACGTACGTCGCGTTTGCGTTGCCATGACAAACAATGCGAACGCGATAAGCAGCGCCTCGAATATCGTGCAGGAGGTAATTTCATGATTAGAAGAAACAGCGCCTCGAATATCATGCGCGAAGCCATTCATCGCGACAAGTCGCGACAGCAAATCAGAGCGGTCACTATCACCGCGATTATCGCTGCGCTGACGTTGAGTTCTGCAACCCCTGCGCAAACGCCCGTCAACCCCTCGTGCACCGCGCGCCCAACCGGCGACGACGCGAATAATCCGCACCCTGTCTGCGACGTGAGGGCCGTCATCACGCGCGGTCCGTATCTGCACGCTCCAACTGATTCATCTGCGACAATTACATGGATGACTGACTTGCCGTCGCGCGCCAAAGTGATGTTTGGTGTAAACGGACAGCTCACACACACTTCGTATTCGGCCACGAACGGCTTGGTGAATGTCGGAACGCTGCACACAGTGCGAATCAGTGGATTGAAGCCCGGACAACGATACGACTATCGCGTTATGAACACACCAGTTCTCGACTTGCCGGCGTACTGGCCAAAAACAGGAATGGAATCACAAAGCGACATTTTTTATTTTACCGCCTTCGATTCGCGAAAACCCACCGTACGATTTGCATCCATCTCCGACACGCACGAAGACACGTCGCGCATCGTCATGCTGATGAAACGCATCAACTTCGATTCCCTCGACTTTCTGGTGAACACCGGCGACGCGTTCAATGGTGTGCAATCGGAAGCGCAATTGTGGGACCGCTGGTTATCACCCCTCATCAACTACGGCATAAAGCAAAACACGCCGCTCATTTTTGCGCGCGGCAATCACGACACGCGTGGGCCCTTTGCGCGTGAGCTATCACGCTACGTTCCGATCGAAGAGCATCGCTTTTACTTCACACGCGACGTCGGCCCGGTGCATTTGCTCGTGGTTGACACCGGCGAAGACAAGCCAGATTCAACGCAAGTGTATGCCGAGTTGAATCGAATGGATGAGTATCGACGAGAAGAATTGGTTTGGTTCAAACAGCACGCGGCTTCAAGCGCACGAGCGAAAGCCGCCCCGTTTCGCGTGGTGGTTATGCATCAACCATCGTGGGGCTGGGGCTGGAAGAGCCCCGCCAGCGACTCGGCGCGCGCCGCCTGGGACAAGGCTGCGAATGACGCCGGCGTTGATCTCGTCATCGCGGGGCATACACATCGTTTTTCGCTCTCACCGGCGGGCACCAATGGCAGCAAATATCCTGTGCTGGTAGTCGGGCAAGACCAGGTAGCCAAAGTTCAGGCAAGCGCCGCCGAAATGCGCGTGCAGGTCATCGGCAAAGATGGGAAGGAACTCAGCAACTTTGTCGTCAAGCGGCGCGCCAGGTAAGCGCGGCCGCTAAAATTCAGCGGAGACCTCCCGAACGGCTCGTTTGCGTCGTACTGTTGGGCCGCGGCTTCGAGTATTTTTTCAAGCGACGTTCCGGCCCACACGCCTCACTTTTTCCCAACAGATACCATGCGGCACGCACTCATGTACGTCGGCGGTTTCGAGCGCAACTTCAGCAGCCTCACGCCGGCGACATCGTCGTTTGAAGGCAGCGATGGAAAGTCTCATCCGTATCCAGCCTGGCCATCGAGTGTTGATGGTTTGCGCATCAGCTACATGGAAAAGACCGGCAAGAAGTTCGTCGCCGTACGAGTGGCCGATGACAAGAACGACGTCGTGCTAAAGAACGAACTCGTGATGGTACCGGGTGAGCATTTCGGATTTGGCACCCATTTGAGCGGCGAGCCAACGCGAATAGATGACAGCATTGCGATCATGAAAATGCTGGAAGACATCATCAAGCGGAACATGGATCACAGTGATGAGCTGCTGCTCATTCGCGCGCGCTTCAAGGCCGCGAACGCCAAGAAGTAGATGGAACGCTTGTAATCAAATCGATTCAAGACGCGAATATTCGAAGCGCGAGTCAGGTTGGCTCGCGTTTCGTTGTTTCAGCGTCTGTTGGTACGCGTTTCGTGGCCCGCGGATGCGTAGCCGAATGCACGTACAAGGATTCGACTTTTGCGCGCGCCCATGGCGTTTTGCGCAGGAATTTCAATGATGACGTAATGCTGGGATCGTGCGTGAAGCAACGAATCTCAATGCGTTGGCCGAGTCCTTCCCAGCCGTAGCGCTCGACGAGGTGTTCGAGCATGGCGTTAAGCGTGACACCGTGTAGCGGATCGGACATGAGAATCGGGCTCGGGGGCTCGGGGGCTCGGGCGGGTTGGGGTTGGTCGGATGGAGGAGTGGCTGCGACTCGCGTCGCACGCGATAATTATCGCGGATGCAATCGTTATTCGCGACGCTGGCCGTCGCGCTGCTTATCCAGTTCGCACCACCGATCCACGTATTCTACTCAACCGCCGGAGTCGTCTTATGGAAGGCCAATCGTACGAGAAGCATACCAGATGGTTTCCGCCGTATCACTTCGTAGCGGTGCCGATTTTGGTGGCGAACGTGATCATCGTCGGCCTTCGTGCGAACAAAAACGGCTGGGATTTCCAGTCGACCTGGGAATTGATATTCGCAGTTGGCGTGCTAGTCGGCGTGGCGATTGCGCGCGTGATGACGCTCCGAGTGCAGGATCGCGTGATTCGCCTGGAGATGCGACTGAGGTTAATGGATGTGTTGCCCGCGCAGATGCAGTCGCGCGTGCACGACCTGCGCCCCGGGCAGTTGGTTGCATTGCGTTTTGCGTCAGACGCGGAACTGCCCGTACTTGTCGAAAGGTGTTTGTCAGGGCAACTCGACAAACCCGCCGACATCAAGAAGGAAATCAAGACCTGGGTGGGAGACTATTTGCGGGCCTGATGCGATTCCGAATTCGCTTGTGAATTCAACTGCACCGAACAGTTCTCTTCGGTGCAGTTTAGCTTTGTTGCCATGGAGTAATTGTCATTCTTGCGGCACACGTGCTCGCCAGAAACTCGCCATCTCACTTTCCGATCTTCAGTCAAGAGTGATTCACGCGTTCGACACTGCGCCAACACCTTCCATGCTACACGTTACCAACGGCGATTCGGCTGCAGGAACTCTGAGGCAATCGAGTGTGCCCGGAACAGTCGCTGTTTGGGGCGACGCTCTTTATGAAGGCGCAGTGCCGCGGGACGTTGACGACGTGGCGTTTCGAGAAGCGCGGGCGCACCTTCATTCTGGTGAGCATTTTTCGTATGAGCAGAGTCTGGCAATGGCCGAACGCTGGGACCGCGCGCTTGCGTCGGCTGACAAATACGACGAGGTCGTGCTGTGGTTCGAACACGACTTACACGATCAACTCATTCTGTTGTATCTCCTCGACCGGTTTGCAAGGCGGTCAACGCGTCCATATGCGCTCAGTCTGATTTGCATCGGAGAGTTCCGAGGGATTGAACCGTTTTACGGTTTGGGGCAACTCAACCCGGACCAACTCGCATCCCTGCTCGGCACTCGTCAAAGCGTAACGGAGCGACAGCTCGCGTTGGCGCAATCAACGTGGCGGGCGTTTACGGGCAGCAATCCGAGAATGATTGAACGGGCAATGACACGCGACATGACTGCATTGCAGTTTCTGAATGACGCACTCAAGAGACTGCTGGAGGAGTTTCCCGATTCCGTGAGCGGTTTACCGAGGACCGAGCGAACCATTCTCGAATTATTGAAGGAGCGCGGACCGATGACGTTCGCCGACATGTTTCCGGCCCACATGCAACTGGAGGAGAGTCCGTACATGGGCGATCTCACCATTTGGAGTCGAGTTGAAGATCTCGCGGGCGGCGCAGAAGCGCTTATTACGCGTGATCCCGCGACGAACAACCATGAGATGTTGAAGAGCAGATTGGCAATAACTGAAGTTGGTAAACGCGTATTGGCAGGGGAGTTGGACTGGATGACGCTGGCGTCGATTGACCGATGGATTGGTGGCACACACCTCGTCGCGCCAAACGTATCGTGGCGCTGGGATCGCGCCAGTGAGCGCCTGCTATCGAACTCCGATTCTGAGACTCACGACGACGTTGTCTGAGATGAAAATGAAAAGGTCGTGCCTTTCCAATCGTCGTCGTACACCCGTCGCACGAATTGCCCGTTTGTAAACGTGCGAATAGTGTCGTTCCAGAATTCGAGGGCGCGCATGTTCTTTTGCATTACGCTCACATTCCATTCGCCGGGATGCAGCTTGAACACCTCGTGTGCGGCACGACGACCAAGATTTTTTCCGCGATAGGCACGCATCACGAAGAACTCCTTCACAAGCGATCCGAATTTGCCATTCTTGAGTTGAGCATTGATTGAGACAAGTACGAATCCTGCCAATGAACCCTCGCTTTCAATGAACCACGCGCGATTGTTAGAGTCGGGAAGAAAGCGCGACAGCAACCCCGATGGAAACACCCCCGTCTGATCAAAATCCAGCTCCACGATTTCGCTGAAATCGTACATGTAAAACTGCATGAGCCGGTCAAGAATTGTTCGGTCATCGGCGGTAACTGGGCGCAGGTTCATTGGGACAATGGTATTCGCATTTCTCATCTCCGCCAGCGAGCCATCCTGCCGTCTGCCTCGTTCCGACCAGCCCAATCCTTCGGCCCCTTACGCGTGTCCAATTGTTTGAGCCAACGCCCCTACACCACCCGATGCTGACTCCCCCGGTCTCGGCTGTCTTTCCCGCCGCAGTTCTCCCCGTCTCGACCGCCAGCCTATGAGCGCACTGCAAAGCGATCTCACGTTCGCATTTCGTACCTTGCGAAAATCGCCTGGGTTTACGGCGACAGCAATCATCACCATCGCACTCGGCATTGGCGCGAGCACTGCAATTTTCAGTGTCGTGAACGCGGTGCTGTTGCGACCGTTACCATACGCGCAACCAGACCGATTGGCGCTCATACAGACCGATTTGTCGGCGCGAAAAGTGTACGACTTTCCACTCGCGCCTGGTGACTTGCCCGATTTGCGATCGGGGGCACCGCTCTTCGAAGACATCGCGGGAATCGCGAACGGACGGCAGGCGCTGTACAACGATGCCGGCGAACCGGAGATGGTGATCGTTGCCGGCGTCACATCAAATTTTTTCCGCACACTCGGTGCACACATTGCGCGTGGTCGCGATTTTGTTGACGACGATGCGATTGTCGCCGCAAGTGCTCCGGCCGAGAACAACGGCTTGCCGCCGGCGCCTGGTGCTGCGCAACAACCAACCAGTGGAATATTGAGTGATGGCATGTGGCGTCGCCGATTTGGTGGCGATCCCCAGATTGTTGGAAAGAAAGTTCGTATTGGAAATCAGAGCGTCGAAATTGTCGGGGTGTTGCAACCCAATTTCGAACTACTGTGGCCCGGAAGCGCTGACATCAATCCGCATCCGGATATCTACAATGCCATTCGTATTGATCTCGCAACCGCTTCGCGCGTCAACGTCTTTTTGCGCGCGGTTGGCCGGTTAAAACCCAATGCAACATTCGCGCGGGCCCAAGCGCAAATCGATGCCGTTGTCAAAGACCTGCGACAGCGTTTCCCGATCAAGGAAACGGCCGGTTACAAAATTCGCGTGGAACCCATGCACGATTATGCAGTTGCAGATGTAAAGCCTGCGCTGCTGGCGTTGATGGGGGCGGTGGCTTTTGTGCTGCTCATCGCATGCGCTAACGTTGCCAATCTGTTGCTCGTGCGTGCGAGTCAGCGTGAGCGTGATCTTGCGGTGCGTTCGGCGTTGGGATGTTCGCGGTGGGAACTGATTCAACAAATGCTGGTTGAGAGTTTCGTTATTTCGGCAGCGGGTGCGTTGTTGGGAATAGCGCTTGCCTGGGTTGGTGTTCGCGCACTCGTGGTCATCGGTCCGCCCAATCTCATGCGCCTTGGCGAAGTGGGATTGAACGCGCAGGTATTGTTGTTCAGCGTGATTGCAGCGGCGATGGCCGCATTGCTGTTTGGAGTTGTTCCGGCCCTGCGCGCGTCACGCGTTGATCTGGGATCGACTTTGCGGGCGACGGGTCGCAGTGGCGGCTTATCGGGCGCGGGAAAGTGGTTGCGCAACAGCGTCGTGGTTGTCGAAGTCGCGCTGGCGTTTGTGTTACTGGTTGGTTCGGGATTGATGATTCGCAGTTTTGCGGCGGTGCAAAGTGCGCGCCCGGGGTTCGATGCATCGGCTGTGGTCATGCTGCAAGTGCCGAATCAAAATCAAAACTTGAGGGGGCCCGATGCTATTCGCGCGTTTACTCAGCAGCTGCAGGACAAGCTGAGTGCCGATTGGCCCGAGCGCGGCCTGCAAGGCGCTGCCGACGCTCTTCATAAT
>JBDUAX010000555.1:0-2994 GCA_040004455.1 Gemmatimonadaceae bacterium | reverse complement strand
ACCGCGTACGTATGCTGGTCGATTTTTACGACGGTAGACGGCTGGCTGGGGTTTCGCTTTGATCATTGGCTGGGATTTCACCTGCCCGGTGCAGGATTTGTGGTCACCATCGTGCTCGTTACGCTGGTCGGTTTCTTTGGCAGCACGCTGCTAACGCGATCGTTCTTTGTACTGTTCGACCGAGTGCTTGAGAAAGTGCCGCTGGTGCGGTTGCTGTATTCGGCTATCAAAGACTTGCTGAATGCTTTTGTCGGCGAAAAGCGTCGCTTCGATCAGCCGGTATCGGTGACGTTAAGTCCAGGAAACGGCATTCAAATGTTCGGTTTCGTCACACAGGAATCGCTCAGCCATCTCGGGCTGGATGGTGTCGTCAGCGTGTATTGTCCGCATTCCTATGCGTGGGCGGGTCAAATGTTTGCTGTGCCGGCGGGTCAGGTTCACCCGTTGCATCAGCCGAGTTCGGAGGTGATGGCGTTTATCGTTTCGGGTGGCGTAACTGGCTTTCCTTCTGCAGCATTGAGCGGTTCTTCGAATACTGCATCGAAAACGCCAACCTCTTCACGAACAACTCCCACCCCGGAACCGAAGGCATGAACAGCAAACGCTTTGCTTTAGCCGCTTCAGCAAGAACGATTGTCGTTGTTTTGGCTGCGCTCGGAAGTGTTGCGAACAGTTCGCTGATTGCTCAAGGCGCGGCTCGTCGCGCACCAGCGGGGCCACCGCATGTCACATTGCTCACGCCCGACGGCGTGTTTGACGGCACGTCAGACGCAGTGAGGAAAGGTTGGGCGGTGCTTGTCACCAATGATCGCATTACCGCTGTTGGTCCGGTTGCTGGCATCACTGTTCCGGCCGATGCCGAGCGCATCGCACTTCCTGGAACAACCCTGATGCCCGGCATGATCGATTTGCACAGCCACCTATTGCTGCACCCGTACGACGAAACAGTGTGGAACGATCAAGTGTTGCATGAATCACTCGCGCTGCGTATTGCGCGCGCTACGAATCATGCGCGCGCCACCCTGATGGCCGGCTTCACTGCGCTTCGCGACCTGGGAACTGAAGGCGCAGAATACGCCGACGTCGGGCTCAAGGAAGCAATCGATCAGGGAATTATTCCGGGGCCACGTCTATTTGTTGCAACGAAGGCAATAGTTGCAACGGGTTCATATGGACCCAAAGGTTTCGGGGCAGAAATCGAAGTGCATCAAGGTGCGCAGGAGGCCGATGGCGTTGATGGCGTCACGCACGTGGTTCGCGATCAAATTGCGCACGGTGCCGATTGGATCAAAATCTACGCCGACTATCGCTGGGGTCCGCGCGGGGAAGCGCGCCCCACATTCAACGAATCAGAGTGGAAGGCGATTGTTGAAACCGCGAAGAGCAGCGGTCGACCGGTTGTTACACATGCAAGCACTGCGGAAGGAATGCGCCGCGGTATTGAAGCGGGTGTTGAAACGGTGGAACACGGCGATGGCGGAACAGCCGAAACCTGGGCGCTAATGAAAGCAAAGAACGTCGCGCTCTGTCCGACGCTATCCGCGACTGAATCAACAACTCGCTATGGCGGTTGGAAAAAAGGTGTTGATCCTGAACCCGCCGGAATCGCCCGCAAACGCGCGATGTTCAAGTCTGCGTTGGCGGCCGGTGTCACTATTTGCAATGGCAGCGACGTCGGCGTGTTTACGCATGGCACCAACGCGCTCGAGTTGGAATTGATGGTGGAATACGGCATGACCGCGCCCGCCGCACTGCGCGCCGCGACCAGCGTGAACGCCAAATTGCTGCACCGCGAAAATGATTTCGGTCGCGTGGCGCCAACTCTCCTGGCCGATTTGGTCGCGGTGATGGGGGATCCGACCCAGGACATTCACCGTACTCGCGACGTCCGTTTTGTCATGAAGGGCGGAACGGTTTTTCGTAACGACTTGAAACAGTAAAAAAGTGGATGCACTTTAATAGTTGATCACGATAGATCGCTCACAGTTCACCGCATCTCGCTCTCACTCCACGGAGAACAGTATGTCGCGCTGGCTTCGACGTATCGGATATGTGCTGGGAACGCTGGTTGTACTCATCCTCGTGTTGTCGGGCTTTGCCTTTGTGAGAAGCTCTGGCATGATGACCAGGAAATACGACATCGCGGTGTCGCCAATTACCGTCACCAATGACAGTGCTACGCTGGCGCGTGGCGCGCATCTCGTGACCGTCATTGGCAAATGCACAGATTGCCACACCAACGAAATGGCCGGCAAGGTTTTCATCGACGATCCCGGTCTTGGATTGATCATCGCGCCTAACCTCACCAGAGGAAAAGGCGGCGTCGGCGACTCACTGACCGACGAGCGTATGGCGCACGCAATACGGCACGGCATCAAGCATGACAACACTTCGGCGCTAATCATGCCGTCCGATGACTATCAGTTTTTCACGGATGACGATGTTGCGGCAGTTGTCGCTTACGTGCGCTCACTGCCGCCGGTCGATCGGGTCTTGCCAAAATCGCAGCTGCGCGTAGTGGGTCGCGCACTTTCGGCCGCAGGACAATTGCCAATTTTTATCGCTGAAAATGTCGATCACAAGCGACCACACATAAAGTCAATCGTTCAGGACACTTCGCTCGCGTATGGCAGCTATCTCGGCAACGTTGGTGGATGTACTGGCTGTCACGGCCCGGGGCTGTCGGGGGGGAAAATTCCTGGTACGCCGCCTGAATGGCCCGCGGCTGCGAACCTCACGCCAACTGGCATTTCCAAATACACTGATGCGCAAATCGAGGGAATTTTGCGAACCGGCAAGCGTCCGGATGGCACAAGCGTAAACGAAGTCATGCCGTGGAAGTACACGACGAACATGACTAACGATGAAATCATTGCGAACATCAAGTTCTTGCGTTCGGTTCCGGCGAAACCATTTGGTGGTCGGTAGTTCAGAGAGCAAAAGCAAAATAGAAACGCGGATCTAACGGATCACACGGATTTGCTCCGTGCGGTC
>JBDUAX010000554.1:0-2994 GCA_040004455.1 Gemmatimonadaceae bacterium | reverse complement strand
TACTGCTTGATAAGCCGCAGTTCGCGCAGCAACGCACCAAACTCAGTTGGCGTGTACTCCCATTGAATGCTGAATGCATGTCGCAGAATGCGCGCGGCCTTGTTGCGGCGACCCTTCGCGCGAAAGTACGACAGCAATCGCGTGCGGATTTTCCTCGATTGCCCGACGTACATCACCGCGCCGTTTTCCGACATCATGCGGTACACACCCGGTTTGTTGTCGCACCCCGCGCGCACGAGTTCGCGCAACGTGCGTCGATGCGCGGGGGTCGATTGCGGCGGGCGCACATGCAGGCTCATTGCGGGAACGCGCGCAGTTTCATCGACGCTGAATGAAATACACGCCAACAAACAACAGCAGTGCGCCGATGCCACGCGTCACTGTGACTGTTTTTTGCGGAAACCCCAACAATCCGAAATGATCAAGCAACAACGCTGCCGCCAGCTGACCCGTAACCACCGACGCTATCAACACCGCCGCACCCAACCTCGGCGCCAACACGACCGCAGCAGTGATGTACACGGCGCCAAGCAGCCCTCCGGTCCAGCCCCACCACGGAACGCGAGACATTGTTTCCGAAGTGGGCAACTGCGCCCGCGATAGCAACGTGATGACCGACAGCGCAATCGTACCGATCGCAAACGAAAACAATGCGGCGACAATGGGCTGACCAATTACCGAACGCAACTGTGCATTTACTCCGGCCTGCGCCGCGACCATCATGCCGATTGCAACGGCAACGAGCGTGAGTACAACCATTGGTTCGTCATCCTGTCGTTAACGGACTTTCATGCTGGGTTTCGCTGTGGCCAGGAGCAGCGAACTGAAACTGCATCGCGCACTTCGCAAGTCGCTGCGAAGCGCGTGTCAGAGACTTATGCGTTCAACACGCGCTTTGCCGCTTCCGCCATATGTTCGGCCGTGATTCCGAATTCCCTGTACAACGTTTGATACGGCGCACTTGCTCCGAAATGATCAAGCCCGATCACCGCGCCGAAATCACCAACCCACTGATACCACGACATCGGATGCGCCGCTTCGATCGCAACGCGTGCAACACCGCTCAGCAAAACCGACGATTTGTACGCGGCATCCTGCTTCGCAAACAATTCGAGCGACGGGCAGCTAACGACGCGCGCTTTGATTCCCTGTGCGGCCAGCAACAAACGCGCTGCAACGGCGATTTCCACTTCTGAGCCCGACGCGAGCAGCACGACATCGGCCTCGCCACCTTCGGCTTCGAGCAACACGTACGCGCCTCGCGGCACACCGGCCTTTGCTTTGTCCGGCGCATTGTTGTACGCCAGTTTCTGACGCGTGAGCGCCATTGCAACCGGGCCATCCTTGTGTAACACGGCCACGCGCCACGCTTCCGCAACTTCGTCAGCGTCGCCAGGGCGCAAGACAGTCAAGCCCGGAATGCAACGCAATGCGGTGAGTTGTTCGATTGGTTGATGCGTTGGCCCGTCTTCGCCCAAGCCAATTGAATCGTGCGTGAACACGTAGATGACTTGCTGCTTCATTAACGCGGCCAGGCGAATTGCCGGGCGCATGTAATCGGAGAACACCAGAAACGTACCGCCGTAGGGAATGATTCCTCCGTGCAACGCCATTCCGTTCATGATTGCCCCCATCGCGTGTTCGCGAACACCGAAATGGAAGTTGCGCAATTCAGGAGTGGCGGCGCTGAAGAAGCCTTCCGACTTGACCGTCGTGAGAGTGGATCCTGCGAGATCGGCGGAGCCACCAATCAATTCCGGAAGCAACGGTGCAATTGCGTTGAGTACAGCGCCCGATGCCGCACGCGATGCGACATTGCCGCTCTTCGCATCAAACGACGGAATCAATTTCTCCCAACCGTCTTTCAGTTTACCACTCAACTGACGTTCGAGTTCGGCTGCGAGATCGGGATGGGCCTTTGCGTATGCGTCCCAGCGCGGTTGCCACTGAGCGTGCGTTGCAGCGCGCGCCGCAACTCCATGTTTCCAATCAGAAACCGCTTCTTCCGGCACAAAGAACGGCTCCGTACTCGGCCAACCATACGCGGCCTTGGTGAGCAGCACTTCATCTTTGCCCAGTGCTTCTCCGTGCGCTTTCGAGGTGTTTTCGCGATTGGGAGAACCGAACCCGATCAAGGTCGAGATGATGATCATCGACGGCTTGTCTTTTACCAGTTTCGCCGAATTAATCGCTTCGTCGAGTTTGTCGAGATCGTTGATGTCCGACACGTGCAACACGTGCCATCCGTAGGCAAGGAAGCGCGCGCCCGCATCATCGGTGCTTGAGACTTCGGCTTTTGCATCGATCGTGATGTTGTTGCTGTCAAAAAAGCCAATCAACTTGTTGAGTTTGAATTTGCCGGCGAATGACGCGGCTTCGTGTGAAATGCCTTCCATCAAACACCCATCACCCGCGATGAAGTACGTGTGGTGATTGATGACGTCGTGTCCTTCGCGATTGAAACGCGCCGCGAGGTGCGCTTCGGCAACTGCCATTCCAACGGCGTTCGCAACCCCCTGGCCAAGCGGACCAGTTGTCGTTTCGATGCCAACGGTGTGACCGTGCTCCGGGTGTCCCGGAGTCTTGCTGCCCCACTGACGGAATTGCTTGATGTCGTCGAGTGTGAGCGGATAGCCCGAGAGAAAGAGCGCGGAGTATTGCAGCATGCTCGCGTGACCGGCGGACAACACAAACCGATCGCGATCAATCCAATTTGGAGCGGATGGGTCGTGACGCATGTGTCGCGTATAGAGCACGTACGCGAGCGGGGCCAACGACATCGGCGTGCCGGGATGCCCCGACTCGGCCGCCTGCACTGCGTCCATCGACAGGGTTCGAACGGTGTCGATGGCGAGGCGTGTGGACGGCGATTGTGAGGCGAAGGCTTCAATTGGCACGAGCGGCTCCGACGACAAATGGCTAACGATGGATATGCTGAACTTCGGGAACCGCAAAATACGCAATTGAACGCGCAACCTGATGGACACCCGATGG
>JBDUAX010000129.1:0-10086 GCA_040004455.1 Gemmatimonadaceae bacterium | reverse complement strand
CGAGAATCGCGTCTTTCGCTTCTGCGGTCTCGAATCCAACTGTCGCGGTCATGCCTGGCATCAGTTTGCCATCGGTGTTCGCAACGGCAACGACGACGGTATAATTCACAACGTTGTTGAGCGTCGTCGACTGCAAACGCACTTGCTTCACTTTGCCATCGAACGTGCGATCAGGAAATGCCTGAACGGTGAATTTCGCAGTCTGCCCTTCCTTGATGATGCCGATGTCGCTCTCGTCGACCGACGCGAGGATTTGCATTTCGGTCAGCGAGTTTGCGATGAGAAACAATTGCGGCGCAGACAAACTGGCGGCCACTGTTTGCCCAACGTCAACCAAACGTTGCACAATCACACCGTCGATTGGCGCGTAGATGTTGGTAAACGCGAGATTCTGCCGGGCCTTGTCCATCGTGACCTGCGCCGACTTCACACTCGCTTTCTGCTGCGCGAGATTCGATTGAAACGTCGAGAATTCGCTCGCAGCCAACATTTGCGAGTCGAACAGTTTCTTGTTGCGATCGTAGTCGGACTGCGCCTGCATGAGCTGCGCGTTCACGCGTTCGATGTTTGCCTGGGCGTCCTGAACTGATTGATACGCCAACGTCGAATCGATGCGCGCCAGCAATTGTCCCTTCTTTACATGATCATTGAAATCGGCGTAAAGGGCGGCCAGCTGCCCAGACACCTGCGTGCCAACTTGCACGGTGGTGACGGCGCTCAGCTGCCCGGTCGACGAGACGGACGAAGTGATGTCCCCCTTTGTCGCGGTTGCAAAACGAAATTGGGGGGCTTCTTTCGCGTCTGACTGGCGGTAAAAATAGAGACCGCCTGCGCCGGCCAACACCACTGCTGCTATCGCTGTAATTCCTAGTTTGCTCATCGGGATACCTCTGGGTGCAACGGGACTTTTTATGGAGTTGAACGCGTCGACCTCGCGCGTCTTCAATAGAGTTACGCGGACCGGATGAAGTACGATGAGGGCCTTGTCACGATTCGCACGCCGGTGTCGTGAATTGCACTATTGACGACATGAGCGATTTTGCGCGACTCGTTCCGACTTTTTCCCCCTTGGGCCACCCTCTTAATTCACCGTTGATGCCATCGAAGTGCCATTCATGCGCACGAGCGTGTCGCTGGTGACGACGCCTTTGCGTCACCACGTCGCGGGTCGCCATGCTTCGTTCGTGGATATAGAAAGCACACCGAACTCGATCGGCCGACGTCAGCTGCTCCAGATCTTCGCATTCTGGACCATCATCGCCCTTCTCTCCGGCGCCAATGCCGCCATGGAGCCACGCGGACGCGGCCTTCAACCGTTGTTACCGGCAGCACCCTTCGCGCTGGCGTTCGTGCAGTGTTATCTGTGGGCCATTGTAACGCCTATCGTGTTCTGGATGTGCGGTCGCTACACCGTTGAACGCGCGAATTGGGTGAGCCGAGTCGCCATCTATGTCATCGTTGCCGTGATCGTTTCGAATTTGATCAGCATGGCGATCGACTTTACTCGATTCGAAGTGCTGTACGCACCGCGCACACCACAACCTGGACGCGTATTTCGTCCGCCCAATGTTCTTGATGGTATTCGCCGCCTATGGTGGCTTGACGACCTGGTCGTTTTCAGCACGGTGCTTACGGCCGGTTTCGCGCGCGACTATTACCTGCGCTATCAGCAGCGCCGAGAGGAGGCGCGGTTGTTGCAGATGCACGCGGCGCAATTGCAGGCCCAATTGGTTGAAGCACGCCTCTCTGCATTGCGTTCGCAGCTCAACCCGCACTTTCTCTTCAATACACTGAACGCCGTTTCGGCACTTGTCGAACGTGACCCGCGCGGTGTTCGTCGCATGATCGCCCGACTGAGCGAACTGCTGCGCTATTCACTCGACGGCGGCCACGAGTCGGAAGTGCCACTCTCACGCGAACTGGGCTTCCTTGATCGCTATCTGGAAATCATGCAGATTCGCTTTCAGGGCAAGCTGCAGGTGACCAAGGAATTCGGGGATGACGTTGGTGATGCACTTGTACCCAATCTCGTGCTGCAAACGCTCGTCGAAAACGCCCTCAAGTACGGCGTGAACCAACAGGACGGCACTGGCTGCATCAGAATTTCCGCGCAACGCGACGTCGATCGTCTCATTCTGAGCGTCCGCGACCACGGCCCAGGCCTTCGCGATGGAGACGCGCAGTCGTCGCTTACAGGCGAAACCGGTGTAGGACTTAAGAACACCCGCGCGCGCCTTGAGCAACTGTACGGCGACGCCGGTATGCTAACCCTCAACAACGTCCAGGATGGCGGCGGTGTGCTGGCACAGGTCATGTTGCCTTTCCACACACAGATGGATTTACGCACAACCGGCGAAATGTTGCGCCCGTGATGCTGATTAATCATGCAGACTATTTTTCAACTATGAACGCTGTTCGAAGTGGTTCATCCCGCGTTGCGTCTCCACGCGTAATGCGCGTGCTGATTGTCGATGACGAAATGCTTGGTCGCCAACGCGTCGAGGATTTGCTCGCGTCGGAGTCGGCCGTGGAAGTTGTCGGCACTGCGGCCAATGGCGACGAGGCAATTGCTGCCATTCGTTCGCTGCAGCCGGATATCGTCATGCTCGACGTGCAGATGCCCGGTAAAACCGGCATCGACGTGGTCCGCACAATTGGCGCCGAGAATATGCCGGTCACGATTTTCGTCACGGCGTACGATCAGCACGCGCTCAAAGCATTCGAACTGGCGGCAATCGACTACATCGTCAAGCCGTTCGACGACGAGCGTTTCGAGCAGGCGTTCAATCGCGCACGTCGCCAGGTTGAATTGCAGGAAGTTGACCGCCTCTCCGACCAACTTCTCGCGGTGTTGCAAGGCGGTTCGGCATCACCACCATCGGCACCGGGTTTTGCCGACGAGCCAAAAATCGCAGAACCGGAAATAGCCAAGCCGGCCTATCTCGAACGCATTGCCGTTGACATGCGCGGACAAGTGCGCGTTGTACCGGTCAAGCAAATCGAATACATCACGGCCAGTGGGCCATACGCCGAGTTGCACGTTGCGGACAAGCGTTACGTGCTGCGTGAGCGCATGCAAACGCTCGAAGAGCGCCTCGATCCATCAAAATTCTTCCGCATTCATCGCTCGGCCATTGTGCGACTCGATCTTATTGAATCGTTGTTGCGGAACCCCGGGGGCGATTACGGCGTGCAGCTCAAGAGCGGCGTGCGACTAAAAGTGAGTCGCAATCGCTTCGAGGAACTGGAAAAGCAAATGGGAATGGCGTTGTAACGGGTGCAATAGCAGCGCGATGTCCGGCGCCATTCAAGTCGGCGCCTGCCTATGCCGATTTTCGTTCGAGAATTGCGACGAGTTCGTTCAGTGTGCTGATGCCTTTGTCTTGCACGTACCAGCGTCGGGCCCCGGCGTAGCGAACTTTTTTTTCCAGTGCCTGGGCGTCGGGAGTATCAACCCACTTTTGCAATGCAGCAGGCCGAGAACCCCACCAGCCGATTTCATTGAACTTCTCGTCGTACACAATGACTGCGGGAATTGCACGGCCGCCGCGCGGTGAAAGATGCGCCTGCATCAAATCATCATTCGCGTCACGCGAAATTACGCGCACCGTGATTGACGGAACAGCGATGCCGAGGGCGTCGATAACTGGCGCCGTGTTCACCGCGTCGCCGCACCAGTCTTCGAGCAACACCAACACGTATCGCGGTTCGCCAATTGCCCTCGCGCGCGTAAGAATGTCTTCAGGAAATTCTGTCTTGCGTGCACGCGTGATAATTGCATGCCAAAGCGCGCCGTGTTCGACCGATCTGCCAACAAAATTCTCTAACGTAGATGCCTGGGCGAAACGTTCGGCAATCGATTGTCCTGTTACGGTGTCGTTCATGCAGTCAATCTAACAAACTCTCGCAGCGGCATGGCGTTACAATCGAGGTTCCGGCTTGGGCTTCGTTGAAGCATTGGTGGTACCTTTGGCGGGGAAGCCGTTCGTACCCGTCGGTTTAGCCTGTCCGTTGTCGTCGGTTTTTTCGTCGATCTCAATTCGATCGAGCTTAACTTCCAAACGCAAACGTGCAAAGGCCGCCATCTGGAAATTCGCAACCCAAACGAGCACGAATACGGCGGCGACAAACCCACGCCAGTCGTCTACCAGCAGTCGATAGTGCGAGACAATGACGACCGTAGCCGCAACGTAGTGACTGAAACAATATTCGCAGGTGAACAAATAGAAAAACTTGCGAACAACAATGTTGCTGCCACTCTTGCTTTTCGCGACGCAGAAATCGTGAACTTCGCGAAACACTTCTTCATGCGTAACGGTCCACGCCACACAGGCGACCACCGCGCTGAGTACAAGCAACACGAGTACTTGTTCGGCCATCGACTGGTGAGGTAAGTCGTTCACGCTGAGTCTACTTTCCCGTGACCTTCATGGTTTTGGCAGCACGCAAGTTGGCCGACGACGCATCAACATCCAAACTAGCCGGCCCGTTCTCAACTACCCACGCGTGCGTTGACTCGTTCCAAGAGGCCAACGATTTGGCGTCGATGTTGTCCGCTTGCCCCGGATACCATGTTTCGAGAATTGCCGGTACGTTCGACTGCGCACAATTCACGGTCTTTTCCATCTTGCGCTTGGCGGAAGATACGACATGCTTCTGATGAGGTAGGACCTACGATTTACTTTGAGGATGACATGCAGCTGGCAATTCATCGTCCGATTTTTATCTGCGCCGTAATCTTGTGCGGCGTCGGTTGCGCTGGTGGGGTCAAACAATCCAGCGTGGCCTCGCCAGCCGAGGCAAGACCGGCCGCGTCATCCACTCGCCCCTCAGCCGACATGATCACGCGCGAGCAGATTGCTGCGAACGCTCGGCAAAACGCGTACGATGTGGTCAAGTCGATGCATCCAAATTGGTTGATTCAACGGGCCCCGGGTGGGAAGGATGTTCAACCAGTGATCGTTTTTCTGGATGGTACTCGTTACGGCGCGGTTGAGCGGTTGTCGGACATCCCGGCCTCGGGGATCAGCAGCATTCAACACATCGACGGGCCGTCGGCAACAATACGCTGGGGCACTGGTTACGGCGGCGGCGTTTTGTACGTAACAAGCCTGAATCGCTAACCGGCTCTAATTTTTCTTTCTGCAGCTGAAGGATTAAACCCTCACCTGCACGATAACATCAAACTGCAGCGTACGCTGGAACCGGTACATCGTCTCGTAAGAGTACGTGTGTACCGGTTCGCGTATCGTGCAGGGAAATTCAATTGGTTGCCCGCCCTTTCCCGTGAAACCCGGATGAACTCCCGAACCGCCAGGCGTCCCACAATCATCGATGTCGCGATCGCCGCCGGAGTGTCGAAGTCGTTGGTATCGCTCGTGCTCAGGGGCGCCTCAAACGTTTCAGTTGAAAAACGCCGACTGGTACGGGCCGCCGCAGCCGACTTGGGATATCGACCGAATGCGGTCGCACGGAGCCTCGTGCAACGTCGTTCCAATCTCATCGGCGTTCTGCTTTCCGATTTGCACAATCCGTTTTTCGCCGATGTCATTGACGGTGTGCTGGAAGCCGCGGGTTCGAACGGTTACAACACCATCATGAGTGTTGCTGATCATGGCGCACTCGCCGAACGACGCGCACTCGACACATTGCTTGAGTTGCGTATTGACGGACTCATCATCGCGAGTCCGACGGTAGAAGCGAATGCCATTGCGGCCGCAGGCCGGGAGATGCCGATTGTTCTGGTTGCGGGACGCGCTCGCATAAGCGATGTCGACAGCGTCAGTAACGACGATTCAATTGGCGCTGCCCTCGTGGTGCAACATCTCGCCGATCTCGGTCATCAACGCATCGCACACATTGACGGCGGCGGTGGTGCCGGCGCCGACCGGCGTCGCAAGGGATACGAACGTGCAATGCGCCGACTTGGACTCGGCGCGTTCATGCGCGTCGTTGCCGGCAGTTACACCGACGAAGGTGGACGCAAAGGTGTGTCCGCTTTGTTCTCCCATTCCCAATCACCCACCGCCATCTTCATCGCGAACGATCTCGCCGCACACGGCGCATTGATTGCGTTGTCGCTCCTGGGATTGCGCGTTCCCGAAGATGTATCTGTTGTTGGTTACGACAACACGACGTTGACGCCAGGCAGTCACATTCATCTCACAACGGTTGATCAACCGCGTCCTGATATGGGACGCACGTCCGTCACTCTGCTGCTCGAGCGACTGGCCGGCGGACGCGACGCTGCGCGACATCTTCTGATGCCACCAAACCTTGTTGTACGCGGAACAACCGCGCCACCACGCGCAACGCGCCAAGGCGACTAACGATGCAAGTTCAATCACGATTACGATTGGCGCACTTTCTCGGAGTGCGCTGAACATGTTGGAACATGGAGAAGGTTTGTTTTTGGGACTGGACATTGGCACGAGTGCTGTCAAAGCCATTCTTGTTGCGCAGTCGGGCAACGTTGAGGCAACCACATACACTTCACTCACCCTGACAACGCCCAAACCAGGGTGGGCCGAGCAGGAGCCGGAGGCGTGGTGGCAGGCGACGATCAGGTCAATTCGTGCGTTATTGGCAAAAATTCCAAACGTGCGCATTGCCGCAATCGGCATTTCCGGTCAAATGCATTCGTCGGTGTTTCTGGACAAAACTGGTGAAGTCATTCGTCCAGCGCTCTTGTGGTGCGATGGAAGAACTACGGCGCAGTGCGAACAGATTACCAAACTCGCGGGCGGCGAAGCAAGACTGCGCGATTGGGTGCGCAATCCGGCCGTTGAAGGATTCACGCTGCCGAAAGTTTTGTGGTTGCGTGATGAAGAACCGCAGGCTTTCGCGCGATTGTCGAAGGTGTTGCTACCGAAGGATTTTATTCGCTATCGCCTCACAGGTTCAATGGCAACAGAGCCATCGGATGCATCGGGCACGCTCATGTACGATCCTCTGCGCATGCGGTGGAGCGACAACATGCTGAGAGCGGTCGGTTTGTCGAACGACTTGTTGCCCGATGTTGGTGGGTCGTCAGAAGTATTGGGAACCGTGTCGAGAGCAGCTGCTGCGCTTACAGGATTGTTGGAAGGCACGCCTGTCGTTGGTGGTGGTGCAGACAATGCGTGCGGTGCGGCGGGCGTTGGTGCCATAATGCCCGGCGAGACAGTTGTCAGTTGGGGAACGTCGGGCACCGTACTCGCGCCAACTGCGGAGCCGTTGGTTGATCCGGCATTGCGTGCACACACGTTTTGCCACGTCGCGCAAGGCGTTTGGTATTTGATGGGCGTCGTGTTGTCAGCTGGAGGCGCGTTCAGCTGGTACAAGGACAACTTCGCACGTGAGCTGAATGGCTCCGATCAATCATTGAAGGCTCTGGATGAGGAGGCGGAGCGCATTCCTCCTGGCGCGGAAGGGGTCACGTTTCTTCCGTATTTGCAGGGCGAACGCACTCCCCATCGCGATGCATCGGCGCGCGGTGCATTTCTCGGCTTGAGCCTGGCGCATACGCGTGCGCACCTCACGCGCGCAGTGCTCGAGGGTGTGTGCTTTGCGCTTAACGACTCGCTTTCAATTCTGAAGGAGCTCGGTTTGTCGCCGCAACACTTGTTGTTAACTGGCGGCGGAGCGAAAAGCCCACTCATTCGTTGTTTGCAGTCGGAAATATTTGGCGTGCCAGTGACGACTGTGAATCGCGAAGAGGGGCCCGCTTACGGTGCAGCGTTGCTAGCGGCCGTTGGAGCAGGAGCATTTCCCGATATTGCCGACGCCGCGCAGTCGACGCTGATGCGTTCGCCGCTGCAGTATCCGAATGCTGATGCGCGATTGGCGTATGAAGCGATTTACTCGCGCTTTCGCGGGCTGTACCCGGCAGCGAAATCGGTGTACTCCACCTGAGAGGTTTACAAGGCACGCTGCATCCCGCAAGTCGCGCTTGCTTCCTCCGCGTAAAGCGCTAGTTGCTCGCTTCGCTTAACAACCCAAGTTTCAACGCAAACTTTACGTAGTCAGCACGGTGGGTGAGGCCAATTTTCTCACCAACCCGCTGTTTGTATGTGTCGACAGTTTTCGGACTGATGTTCAATTGCTCGCCAATTTCCGGCGCGCTATATCCTGACGCGATCAGTCGTACGATGTCCCGCTCGCGTTCTGAAAGCGAGTTGAATTGTTCCCGTTCGCCGGTGTGTTCTTCACGGCGTTTGAGTTCTTTCGCAAGTGTGCGCGCTGCCGCCGCCTGCAAGTATTGCCCGCCATGGGCAACCGTCCTGACGGCGTCCACCAAATCTCGATCGGCCGCATTCTTCACGAGATATCCGCTGGCGCCGGCTTCGAGCAGCGGCACCAGATATTCGTCCTCCGAATGCATGGTCAAAATGAGAATGCGCGCGCTGTTTTTTCGCTTTTTGAGCTCGCGCGTCGCTTCCGCACCATCCATTACCGCCATCGAGAGGTCCATCACGACCACGTCCGGATTGAGTCGCGTGGCTGCTTCAACCGCTTCCCGTCCGTTGCGCGCTTCACCGATGACAACAATGTCTTTGGCGGTGCCCAGCACTGCTTTGAGTCCGGCGCGTACCACGGCATGATCGTCTGCCAGGAGCACGCGAATTTCATCTGGACTTGTCACGCTGCTCCTGTTGATGAGAGTCATGGCCGCACGATCAGCGTCGCCACCGCACCGAACATGGCGTGATCAGTGTCCGCCTGTGGAAGTATCTGACGGTGGAACGCCCACGTTCCGGATTCCGGCAATTTACAACGGCGTCGGTGCGTTCAGCGGTTGACTCGCCCCGGCCGGGACCGCCTTGATAGCCTCAAGTCTCGTCGAATGTGACGCGCCATTCTGTCAGGCAAACGTGGATTGTTGTGTGCATTTCACTGACGTCGTTGTGGGGGTTTGCCTGACGAAATTGTATCGCACAGTGCATACTCTTCACGAATGGGACCCTTATCCGACGAACTGCTCGCCCGCATTGTGGAGCTGGCTGCCGATGCCATCATTTGCATCAACTCACAACAATCCATCACGTTCTTCAATGATGGCGCAGTCCGCATTTTTGGCTATGCGCATGACGAAATCATGGGTCGCCCGCTCGACTTGCTTATTCCGATGCGCTTTCAACACGCTCACCACGGAAACATAACCGCGTTCGGTCACTCGCCCGTGGTCGCTCGGCAAATGGGAGAGCGTTCGCTCATTTCGGGAATTCGCAAGAACGGCGAAGAGTTTCCCGCCGAGGCCGCGATTGCAAAAATGGTTGGACCGAATGGTCCGATTTACTCAGTCGTATTGCGCGATGTTACCGAACAACGCCGCACGGCCGCGATAAATCAAAAACTTCTGGCCGATTCCAAGGCTGCGGTTCTCGCACGTGATGAAGTCCTGGGTTTAGTCTCACACGATCTGCGCAATCCAGTGAACGCGGTCAAAATGTTGGCCTCTGCAATTCTTCGAACCAGCAACAGTGAAATCACGGTACCCCGCGAGGTACTCGATCACGCAGCCGTCATGTTACAGGCTGCGAATCAGATGGACGCGCTCATTCAGGATCTACTCGACGTAACTCGCATCGATTCAGGATCGCTTCGACTGAATCTGATTCCAACTTCCTTGCACGAGGTGGTCACCGCTGCCGTCGATACGATGTTGCCACTCGCCGACGAGCGCGACATTTCACTGCGCATTGATGTTGATCGCGCACTGCCGTTGGTGAATGTCGATCCGGATCGGTTGTTGCAAGTGTTCTCCAATCTCATTGGCAACGCCATCAAATACGCCGCGTCAAGCAGTGAGGTGCGCGTTGTTGCGAGAGCGACGACTACGATCGCCGTTGTTGAAATAATCGATCGCGGCGTTGGCATTCCGTCCGATGAGTTGCCGCTCGTGTTCGATAGATTCTGGCAATCAAAACGCACCAAGCGATCGGGCGCCGGCCTGGGACTCGCCATTGCGCGCGGCATCGTGCAGGCACATGGCGGGGAGATCAATATCAAGAGCGCGGTCGGTAGCGGCACCACGGTCGAATTCACATTGCCAATTGCTACCGACACCCGCGCCGAGTAGCGGCTACTGCAGTTTTCCGTCGAGTT
>JBDUAX010000553.1:0-3003 GCA_040004455.1 Gemmatimonadaceae bacterium | reverse complement strand
TGGGGCGCATGTTGCCTGCACTCACGCAGGTCAAACTCGACACGCAACGCGACGTTGTAAAAAACGAACGACGTTGGAGTATCGACAATCAGCCCTATGGAACGTGTTGGGAAAAATTGCAGGAGTTGTGTTTCCCCGCCGAGCATCCGTTCCATCACTCGTTGATTGGCTCGATGCAGCACCTGTCCGATGCGTCGCTCGAAGACGTGGCCGATTTTTTTCGCACGTATTACACGCCGGATAACGCGGTGCTGACCATCACGGGCGACTTCGAACGCAGCGAAGCCATCGCAATGATTGAGGGTTACTTCGGTAAAATTCCCCGCGGAGCCGCACGTCCGCCGTTGCCCGACATGACGCTGCCGGCAACGTTCGGTATTTCGCCACGCAACATTGTGTACGACGCCGTGGCTTTGCCGCGATTGTTTGTTGCGGCGCGCGCTCCGGTATTTGGCACCGATGGCTACTACGCCTCGAGTTTGACAAGCGCCATTCTGGGTTTGCGCACAGGCAGCCGTCTCGAGCGCAATTTGGTGCGCGGTCAACGCATTGCTTCCCAGGCGGCCGCGTTCACCTTCGATCTCGCAAAGGGCACGGACCTGTTTGTCATTGATGTCACGGCGCATCCGGAAGTTTCTCCGGAGCAATTGGAAGCAGCCGTCATTGCCGAACTCGATGCGTTGCATACCAAAGGTGTTACCGCGGCCGAAGTGGCGCGTGCGCTAGCGCTGGTTGAGACGGGATTTGTTACCGGATTGCAATCGGCTGCCGAACGCGCGGACCAGCTTTCGCGCTTTGCGACCTACTTTGGTGACGCAACACTCGCCAGTACGCAGGTCGCTCGCTATCAGGCAGTCACTGTCGAAGCGGTGAATGCGTTTGCACGCGAACGACTTGGTCCGGACAATCGAGCGGTGTTGTGGTATTTGCCCGTGGAGGCGCCCGATGCCGAAGCCGAACCCCAACCGGAAACGAACGCCTTCGCGCTCACGGGAGATGGACACGCATGACCGAAGCAACCCTATTGTCAGCACCGCCGCGTCCGCAGCCTGGTATTCCACGCCCTTACACATTTCCACATTTCGAAACGCGCATTCTGCCAAATGGTTTGCGTTTGATTGTCGCACCCGTTCACAGTTACCCAGTTGTCACCGTGCTTGCGGTCATTGAAGCCGGTGCGACGCGCGATCCCATTGGTCAGGAAGGACTCGCACAACTTGCCACTCGCGCGCTCGCGGAAGGCACGGGAACAATGGACGCGCTGCAATTGGCGGAGCGCCTCGAGTCCCTGGGCACGACGCTCGACACCGGTGCCGACTGGGATTCGGCCATTGTGCAACTCACATCATTGGCGTCACGCGTTGGTGATGCCTTCGCCGTGTTGTCGGAAGTGCTGCGTACCCCATCGTTTCCCGAATCGGAACTTGAGCGTTTGCGCGCGGAACGCGTCGCCGACCTCGCGCAATTGCGCGCCGAGCCGCGCGGATTGGCCGATGTGTATTTCTCGCGCTTTTTGTACAACGAAGACTCGCGTTTTGCGCGCCTCGCGGGTGGTGATGAAGTATCTGTGCAGCAATTGCAGCGAGAGAAAATCCTCAAGTTCCATGCGGAATATTTTCGTCCGAATGCAACCGCTTTGATGGTGGTTGGTGATATCACGCTAGAAGCGGCATTCAAGTACGCGCAGGACAATTTCGGCGACTGGACCGGTGAAGCGCCGGCAGTGAAAGAACCAGTCGACCGTGCGCGCTACACCGACGCACGCATTCATGTAATCGCGAAAGCGGACGCGCCGCAGTCGGAGTTGCGCGTTGGTCACGTGGCGGTTCCGCGCGAGAATCCGGATTACTTCCCGCTGGTGGTAATGAACGCCATTCTGGGTGGCCTGTTTTCGTCGCGGTTGAATCTCAATTTGCGCGAAGCACACGCCTACACCTATGGCGCACACTCGGCGTTCGATTGGCGCCGGGCTGCGAGTCCGTTTGAGGTTTCAACGGCCGTTGAAACCGCGGTTACTGCCGATGCGGTGCGCGAAGCGCTTGCTGAGATTTCGCGAATGCGCGAAGCACCCGTGACCGATGCGGAATTGTCATTGGCCACGAGTTATCTCGATGGAGTGTTTCCAATTCGATTCGAAACCACCGCGGCGGTAGCGGGTGGATTGGCCAACGTTGAGATATTCCGTCTTGCATCGAACTACTTTGACACGTATCGCGATAGGGTGCGCGCCGTGACGTCAGCCGACGTGTTCCGCGTGGCGAAGGAGCATCTCGATCCAACGCGATTACAGATTATCGTTGTGGGCGACCCGGATCAGATTGTTGAGCCTCTCAAGGCGCTCAACTTTGGAAGCATTACCGTGCACAATCCAGCTGTCGAACGCTAACGCCCACACTCGGCCGTACGTTCGCTCACGTGATCGTTGGTTCGGCTGCAAGTCAATCCACTCAATAATTCACTTCACACACACTCAGTGCCGAAACCGAGCAATCAACCGTTTGAAGTTCGCCGTTCCAGAATTCAGGGACGCGGCGCGTTCGCTACCGAGAGCATTCGAAAGGGAAAACGCATTATCGAATATCGCGGCGAACCCATCACGCACGACGAGGCCGACAGACGGTATGATGCCGACGATGCAGCGGGACGTCATCACACGTTTCTCTTCATTCTCGACGACGACACGGTGCTTGATGCGCGCACCACGCGATGTGATGCGAAGTATTTGAATCATTCGTGCGATCCGAACTGCGAATCGGTGATCGACGACGGGCACATCTGGATTGATGCCATCAAGGCTATCAAGCCCGAGCAGGAACTGGTTTACGACTATCAATTTGAATTCGAAGACAATTACGAACCCGAAGACATTCGGTATTACGCTTGCCGATGCGGCACGGCCAAGTGTCGTGGCACGATTCTCAAAGTGCCGGCGTATCTCAAGAGCACAGTCAAGAAGTGGCTGGCCAGTGATGACGTGCCGCGTCCGCCAAAACCAGGCAGCGC
>JBDUAX010000552.1:0-3004 GCA_040004455.1 Gemmatimonadaceae bacterium | reverse complement strand
GACCTTGTCTTATTCCGAGACCGCGCTACCTCGATCTGACTCTGTCCTGCCAATTTCCGTGTCTACACGCCCCACAAGTGCAATGGCCGTCAACGCGCTCGCACCGAATTTCCGAATGTTTTGGCGCCTTTCACTGGCCGCCTCCGTCGTTCTGCTGATTTTGTGGCCTGCCATCTCTGCCGCGCAGAGTGACGTCGATGTTGTTCGTGGTCGTGTACTTGGCGATTCCGGACAGGTGTTATCCGCGTCCACCGTGATCATCACGCGCGGTCCCGACCGCCTGGTAAAACAAACGACGACTGATTCGGCCGGAGCGTTCAGCGTGCGCTTCGAACAAGGCACGGGTGACTATCTCGTAAATGTTAGCGCTGTTGGTTTCCGCACCGCGCGTCGGCGCGTGCAAAACCTGAGCGGTGAACGCGAGCTCGTCGCTGATTTCACGATGGCGCGCGACATGTCGATGCTGGCCGCGGTAAAAGTGACCGCAGTGAAGCCGGTGCGCGCATCCAATCGCATCAATGCAAGTTCACCCGAAACCGGCGCGTCAGAAAAATGGGTTGACGGCGTTGGCGGACAACTTTCACCGGGAAATCTCGGCGACTTGAATGCGCTGGCAGGCACAATTCCCGGCATCACGATGACGCCGGGCGGACCGTCCATGCTTGGCGCGTTGAGTTCGTCGAATTTGACGACGCTGAACGGACTCGCGTTGCCCGGTTTGACGTTGCCACGCGCGGCCCGCACGGAAACGCGCGTAACTGGCGCCACGTTTGATCCAACGCGCGGTGGATTCGCCGGTGCGAACATCGACGTGCGACTCGGACCAGGCGATCGCTTCTATCAACGTCGCAACAGTTTTTTTACACTCGACGCGCCGCCACTGCAATTCACAGATGCCATTGGTCGGGCGTCAGGCGTACGCAACAATTCATTGCGGTTGAGCCTTGGCGCCGACGGAGAACTCATTCGACGCGCCCTGACGTACAACGTGGCCATTGATTTGGCGCGCAATTCGAGTTCGCCAGCTACGCTCGTCGGTGCTGATGATGAAACGTTGCTGCGCGCTGGCGTTGCTCCCGACTCGGTGCAGCGTTTGGTGAGTGTTGCGGGTCCGCTCGGAATTCCCGTGAGTGGAACGGGAATTCCATCGTTGCGTTCGCGGAATTCAGTAACGTGGTTGGGAAGGCTCGACGACACGCGCGATTCGTTGAGTCGTTCAGTGCTCACTTCGTTTGCGAGTTTTTCGCGTGACGCGGCGCTTGGATACGCCCCGTTAGTTGCGCCTGCGAGTGGCGGCGAACGAAGCGATCGCACGCTGGGCGCACAGTTTTCGCATACAACTCTGTTTGGCCCCGGGCGTCGCACGTTGAATGAAACGCGCTTCGCGGCCAGCACCGTTCACAGTTCGACCGACCCGTATCGCGCAATTCCCGGTGCGACGGTTCTCGTGCGTTCGTCGACGCCTGATGGGCCGGGGGACGTCAGCTCACTCACGCTCGGCGGAAGTCCGTTTCTTGCTGCCGATAATTCCAATTGGACTATCGAGGCCGCAAACGACATCACGTGGAATGCACGAGGATCAAAGCATCGTTTCAAAGCGTCGTTGTGGGGACGCGGCGATGGGCTAACGCAGGAATCGGTGAATAATGCATTTGGTTCGTACGCGTTCAACTCAATTGCCGACCTTGCCGCGAATCGCCCATCGTATTTTTCGCGCACGCTCACACAACCGGTGCGCACGGGAACGGCCTGGAATGCCGCGGCGGCACTCGCGCACCAATGGACGAAAAGCCGTTACTTCAGCATTTTGTACGGCGCGCGCATTGAAGCCAATGCCTTTGGCAGTGCTCCCGCGAAGAATGTCGCCCTAGAGAATTCTCTTGGCGTGCAAACGGGCGTTGCGCCATCGCGTATCCACATCAGTCCGCGGGCCGGATTCAGTTGGCTGTACAATCGTGACAAGGATAACGGTAGCGGACAAAATTCCAACAGCATTGGCACGTTCTATCGTACCAGCACGGGCACTGTTCGTGGCGGCATTGGTGAATTTCGCGATGTGTTCAAGCCCGGCATTCTCGCCGATGCGCGCGCAGGAACCGGACTATCGGGAAGCACCTCATCATTGTCATGTGTTGGTTCTGCCGTGCCAATTCCCGATTGGTCGTTGTTCGAAGCAAGCCCGAGTTCGATACCAACGCGTTGTGCCGACGATAGTGGTGCATTGGGGGTGAGTGCGCCAAGTATCACGTTGATTGACCCGAGATACGACGCGCCGCACAGTTGGCGCGCGACTTTGAATTGGATGACGACGTTCGGATTTTGGCTGGTGAAAGTCGACGGCCTCACATCCTACGATTTGTCGCAGCCGAGTTTTGTTGATGCGAATTTCTCAGGGAGCAGCAGATTTTCGCTCGTAACCGAAGGCAACCGCCCGGTGTTTGTGTCACCAACGTCAATTGACTCGGTCAGTGGCACTGTCTCATCGGCAGAGGCGCGTCGCGATGTGAACTACGGTCGCGTGGGCATTCGCGAAAGCGATTTGCGTGGGTACGGCTCGCAGCTCACGTTCACACTTTCTCCCGATGTGTTTCGCTTTCGCACACGCCGGCAGATTTTCGGATCGATTGCATACACGGTACAAAACATTCGTCAACAATTTCGCGGTTTTGACGGCGCAACATTTGGCGATCCGCGCGTAAAGGAATGGGGCGCTGGCAACAACGACGCACGCAACGCGTTTGTGCTGCAGGGTGGATACAGCCGGAATCACTTGGGCACGGTCACGCTCTTTGCGCGCTTGCAATCGGGGTTGCCCTTCACGCCGCTTGTGCAAGGCGATATCAACGGCGACGGGCGCAGCAATGATCGCGCGTTCATTCCCAACTCGGCCACCGAGACCGACGCCAATCTTGCCACTCAAATGCGCGCGCTGCTGAACGGTGCTGGCAACAATGTTCGTGATTGCCTGAGCAAGCAAATTGGCAACGTGGCCACCCGAAACAGT
>JBDUAX010000551.1:0-3009 GCA_040004455.1 Gemmatimonadaceae bacterium | reverse complement strand
CCCGCTCCATTTTGGACTGCAGCCGAGCGTCATCCAGCACGCAAAGGCGCATCCACGCACTCACGCACGAGCGACATGCCGAACACACGCATTGGTTCTGTCAGCGCGATCATAGTCCTTGCTGTTCTGGGCTACGCCGGCGCACGCGCAGTTGGACCGCTTCCCGCTCTTGGGAAATTTCTCGACCCGGCAAACGGTGTTTGGAACACGGCCCTCGACGCTGAACTTCCTGCAGATGCCAACGTTGCGCTGCCCGGATTAGGTGCGGAAACGCGCGTGATTTACGACGACCGCGATGTGCCGCACATTTTTGCGACCACCATTCCGGACGCCTATCGAGCGATGGGCTACGTCGTTGCTCGTGATCGGCTGTTCCAAATGGAAATGCAGTCACGCGCCGGCGCCGGTACGCTCACTGAATTGGCTGGCAACAACCCGCGCATTGTTGAACTCGATCAGCAAACCCGCCAACTCGGAATGCCGAGGGCGGCGGAGTTGCGGCTCAAGCGCACGGACACAACTGCGGCCAATTGGAAACTCATTAGCAGTTTTGCGGCTGGCGTTAACAGCTATATCGACGGCCTCAAACCACGCGACTATCCAATCGAATACAAGTTACTCGGCGCTCACCCTGCACATTGGTCGGTGCTCAACATTTACAACCTGTTATTGCGCATGGGTTGGACGTTGGCGGCCTCGAATGATGAAATCGTGCGCGCCCAAGTGAGTGGTCGCATTGGCAAAGCGGCCGCCGACGCACTGTTTGCGGCGCATTCGTCAATTGTTGAACCGATTCAACCCAACGGGCTGCCCGCCGCGCGATTTGATTCGCTGCATTTACCTCCACCAGGTGCTCCCGATTCGGCGGCCTTGGCAATGTTGAAGCTGATCAGCAGTCCCTCGTTCGCCTCGATTGCTGCACTTAGCTCGCATCGTGGCGAAGATGCTGTCGGGAGCAACAATTGGGCGGTTGCTCCATCTCGCAGTGCGAGCGGTCATGCGTTGTTGGCCGGCGATCCGCATCTCGACCTGTCGCTGCCGTCAATCTGGTATGAAGTTCACCTTGTCGTTCCGGGTCAACTCGATGTGTACGGTGTGACAATTCCGGGTGCACCCGGTGTCATTATTGGCTTCAACCGGAATATCGCCTGGACGTTCACGAACGTCGGTGCCGACGTCATGGATTACTATCTCGAAAAAGTTGACGACATCAAGTCGCCCACCAGGTATGAGCTTGATGGTGTTTGGAAACCACTTGAAATTCGTGCCGAGCGATATCTTGCTCCAGACGGGCAAGTAATTCGCACGGACAGCGTGCGCTTCACCCATCGCGGACCGCTTGCAAAATTCGGCGCACAGTGGATTTCAATTCGCTGGACTGTTCTTGAATCCACGCGCGATGATGAGGCGTTTGCGAATGCGTCGCTCAGCAAGACAGCGATGGAAATGTTGAACGGCGCAGCGGAAGTGTACGAAGCACCTGCGCAGAACATGCTTGTCGCTGATCGTTCCGGCACAATCGCAATCCGGTCCACCGGTCGGTATCCGATTCGACCAGACAATGGAGTCGGCAACTTCTTTCGCGACGGCAGCAAATCGTCGAGCGATTGGATTGGCAATTGGCCGGTGGCGGATTATCCGCAATCGGAGAAACCGGCGCGGGGTTTTTTGTCATCAAACAACCAGGAACCCCTCGATCCCCGCGTGCAGCCACGGTACATGGGCTCCAACTGGGAGCGGCCTTGGCGCGGTATGCGAATAAACCAGCTGTTGCGCGCTGATTCTGCGGTCACGCCCGACGCCATGCGCATGTTTCAGAGCGATCCGGGCAGCGCGCGCGCCGATTTGTTTGTGCCCGCGTTTATCGCGGCCGCTGCGTCAAGCGAAGTGACCCCCAACGACAAACTGAAGCAAGCGGCGTCGCTTCTGGGCGAATGGGATCGACGTTATACCAAAGACAACACGCGCTCCGTGTTGTTCGAAGCAGCGATGCAATTGTTGTCGCTTCGCTTGTGGGATGAGCTCGAAGGGGCAAACGCGAACCCGAGTGACATGGTGACGGCTTCCTTGCTGTCCCAACCTGACAGTCCGTGGTGGGATGATCGTCGTACCGCCGTGCTCGAGCATCGCGACGCGATTCTCGCTGGTGCGCTCACAGCGGCACTCGACTCAGTCACCAAACGATACGGTCCACCTACTGATGCGTGGCGGTGGGAACGCGTTCGATTTGCAAACATTTATCACCTGTTGAGACTCGCACCGTTTTCACGGTTGCGCATTCCGGTGCAAGGCGGGAGTGGCACTCTCTGGCCATCCACTGGAGACGGCAATCACGGACCCAGTTGGCGAATGGTTGTTGAACTCGGTCCGACAGTGAGGGCGTGGGCAACGTATCCGGGCGGGCAATCAGGAAATCCGCTCAGTGTGCGGTACGACAATCACATTGATCAATGGTCGCGCGGTGAACTCGACTCGCTGCGTGTGCCGAGTGTGGCGAGCGAGATATCTCCGGCGCAGCAACACGCACGTTTGACCCTCACTCCGGGACGCTGAATTACATGTCAATCATTCGCGTTCTCTTCGTTGCAATTGCAATTGCCGCCTGCACCTACTTTTTCGGATGGATTTCCGTTCCGGTAATCGGCGCAGCATACGCAATAGTTCGCCGGGATTTCAGTGCCCCAAGTGAGGCTGCGTTAGCGGCACTGCTCGGTTGGAGTGCACTGCTGGCGCGTGTTGCGATGGTTCCTGCATTCAGCGTGCTGCTCAACCGCCTTGGCAAAATTCTTCCCATTCCTGGCTCGGTTGCGGGGCTCGTCACCTTGGTTTTCGCAGCGGCTTTGGCCTGGGCCGCTGCGCGCGTTGTGACAATGGTCGTTGGCCGCGAACGTGTCGTGGTCTGACCTCAAGTGAATTCTTGATGGGGTCAGGTTCATCAAAGCACGTTTGATGGGGTCAGGTTCAGGCATTTGATGGGGTCAGGTTCAGGTATCAAAACGACGCGACGAT
>JBDUAX010000550.1:0-3017 GCA_040004455.1 Gemmatimonadaceae bacterium | reverse complement strand
CCTGCTTCACCACAAAACGAAACGTCGCAATGTTGTCGGCGGTTCTGAGCGCATCCGCATAGCGGAAATCAATCTCGTGCTGCCCGTGCGCGACCTCATGATGCGCGGCCTCCACCTCAAATCCGAGCTGCTCCAACGCATCAACAATTGCGCGACGCGCATCCTCCCCCAAATCCATCGGCGCCAAATCGAAGTAGCTGCCAACATCGTGCGTGTCCGTTGTCACGCGTCCATCAGCACCTTGCTTGAACAGAAAAAACTCGGCTTCCATTCCCGCATTCATCGAAAAGCCCTGCGCCGCTGCGTTGGCCACCATTCGCTTGAGCACTCCACGCGGATCGCCCGCGAACGCCGAACCATCCGGCATGTTCACGTCGCAAATCAATCGTCCCACGCGCGACGCCGGATCACCCCACGGAAAAATCTGAAACGTGCTCAAATCGGGCGCGAGCAACATGTCCGATTCCTCCACACGCACGAACCCCTCAATCGACGAGCCGTCAAACATGATGTCATTGTTCAACGCCTTCCGAAATTGCGACGACGGAACCTCGACATTCTTGATGACACCCAGAATGTCCGTAAACTGCAGTCGCAAAAACCGCACTTGATGCGCCTCGGCGAGCTCGAGCACATCGCTCGCATTCGCACCACTCAAGTCGGTTGGAACCAGGGAACGCGTTGTCGTCGCCACTCTTTGTCTCAACTCGTCAGGAACTCGTGGCGGAAACGTCTCAATTGGCGTGAACGACGCGTTGGGACGTGTCTACGTTTGTTTACGAGCTCGAATTCTAGCGCGTTTTCTGGTCTCTTAACTATCAAATCGAATTGAAAGTAGACTCGCCACCCGTCCGTCCGGTACTTTATCTCGAACATGATACCACCTGCTAAAAATACGCCCGCCCCGCCCACCCCGCCCACCCCGCCCGCTCCGAGCGCACTTCCTCCGGGAGGCTTTTGTTCTGCCTGTGGTGCCGCACTGAGCCAGGGCGCGCGCTTCTGCCACCGCTGTGGCACTCCCGTCGGACAAAGTGCACCACTCGGCGCGCAACGCACGAATCAACCCAGTGCAATTGCGACAGCACTCCCGTGGGCGCTCGCCTTTGTTGCACTACTCGCACTCGTTTCGAATTTTGTCGGAAAGAATTTTGGAAAGGCCAAGGGGTCAGCGGTCGACGGTTCGTCCAACGCGATCTCCAATCCGTCCATCGACGGCGGTGGCGCCCCATTTGCCGGCGGCGCAGCACCAGGCGGAGCGTCCGCCAGTGGCGCCCCCGACATCAACAACATGTCGAGTAGCGAACGCGCCAACCGGCTCTACATTCGCATCATGACGTACGCCGAAAACAACAAGATGGACTCGGTCGGATTCTTTGCACCGATGGCAATCGCGGCTCACGGCATGATTGAAAAACCGTCCATCGACGAGCGTTATCACTTTGGTCGCATTGCCGAAATTACCGGCGACAAAGGCATCGCGCGCGCGCAGGCCGACACAATTCTTCAAACCAGTCCAACGTCGCTGCTCGGACTCTTGCTCGAAGCGCGCGTAGCACGCCTCAATAATGACAAGGCCGGCGAGGCGAAGTTCAACAAGGAGCTGCTCAAGAATCTCACCCCCGAATTGGCGAAGAATCTCGCCGATTACGAAATGCACCGCGCCGAAATCGATCGCGCCGCCACTGAAGCACGCGGAAATAAATAACCGGCATGACGACGAACTCCGCACCCAACGATCTTCGCACCATTCACGTCGCCCACAGCCCCGACTCCGACGACGCATTCATGTTTTACGCGTTGGCCGAAGGAAAGATCGATACAGAAGGGCTCACGTACGTGCACGAATTGCAGGACATCGAAACGCTCAATCAACGGGCGCGCCGAGCTGAACTCGAAGTCACCGCGGTTTCCATTCACGCGTACGCCTACATCAGCGACACGTACGCGCTGCTGCCACACGGCGCGTCGATGGGAGACAAGTACGGCCCACGCCTTGTCTCGCGCACACCCGCCACCCGCGCCGACGTCAAAGGCAAACGCATTGCAATTCCGGGCCCGCTTACGAGCGCCTATCTCGCCATGCAGATGTACGAGCCGAACTTCACCGCGGTCTTTACACCATTCGATCAAATCGAAGCCGCGGTTGTGGATGGCTCAGTCGACATGGGGCTGCTGATTCACGAAGGACAACTCACGTTCGGCGATCTCGGTTTGCATCTTGTTGCCGACATGGGCGAATGGTGGTTTGGCGAAACAGGCTTGCCCCTTCCACTCGGCGGCAACGTCATTCGCAAAGACCTGGGCCCCGACTTACTGCGCAAAGTGTCACGCACACTCCGCGCGAGCATCAAGTACGCATTGGATCACCGGAAACCCGCATTGGCGCACGCCATGCAGTACGCGCGCGGTCTCGATCCCGCAAAGGCCGATGAATTCGTTGGCATGTACGTAAATGACTGGACTCTTGATTACGGTGAGCGCGGGCGTCAGGCTGTCCGACTGTTCCTCAAGCGCGGCGTCGAAGCCGGGTTGATCAGTCGCCAGGTCGAGGTCGAGTTCGCGGAGTAGCGCTTGGACAGCGAGATCCTGGCTCACCTCGATCGTGAGTTAACCACGCCAATCCCGTCAATGCGTCCTCACGTCCCCTACGCCGCGCGCGAGGGAGCGCACCTGCGGGTACTTGCACGAACCGCGCAGGTTCTCGCCAACGCGCACTCACGCGATGAGTTGTACGGCGGACTCGCGCGCATCATCGAAGACGATTTGGGGGGCGCTGGGTGCAGCATTTACGAAGCCGATGCCGACAAACGTTCAGCGCGGCTCGCGTTTCAGTCTGGCACAGGTAAAGTCATTCCCGAAATTGCTGCAGGACAATTCTGGATTACGCGGCTCGGCCACATCGTCGACACGGGACAACCCCTGTTCGTCAATGACATCAGCGCAAATTCAAACGAACCGGAATTGTTGTTGAACGAACCGCTGCGACGCGAAGGCATTCGCTCCATCGCTTCGCTCCC
>JBDUAX010000128.1:0-10161 GCA_040004455.1 Gemmatimonadaceae bacterium | reverse complement strand
TGATGCCCGAGTCCGCACAGCGGGGCTGGAAGTTCGTAGGCACGAACTGCGTGGTGTGTGGCTCAGGTGGGATGCCCTTTCCGCGAACCGGATGCGCCCTGCGCGCGCCTTGATTGTAATGCGCTCCGCGCGCAGGGGGAATTGTCACGTTTCAGGGCGCCCGCACAGGCACGCCGTTCAATCAACCGTCAGATTCTCGACGTACCTGGTGAGCTCGCTCCACTCGGCATCGTATTTCTCTCTGAGTACCTGCGATTGGTGCTGAAGTTTTTCAATGGCCGATTCCTGCTCGTCGAGCTTTAGCAGCAATCGCTTGTAGTAGGCAGTCGATTGCCCGACCACTTTCATGTTTTCACGCATGCGATTCGCTTCCACGTCGAATGTCTGTCGTTGTTGGCTATTCGCGTCGATGAGTCGCTTGGTTTCACTGGCAGCGCGTTGCAGCGTGAGTGCTTTGGCAATCGCTTCACGTACATTTGCCGGAATTTCGCCGGTGCGGCTGTAGAGGAGCAACAGTTGATTGGGACCCTGGCGTGCGTCGAGCATGCTGACGGTTTCGCTGCGAACTTGTTCTTCGTTGACGGTAAACGTCGTGACGCGCTTGGCGGGCGATATCAGTTGGAATCGGTGTAAAGATTCCGTCGACTCCACCGGCTTCAGAGCGTTTGATATCACCCACCCCCGGCGCACCGGATGTTCGATGACAATGTTCTTCTCTTTCTCGCTTTTGTTATCGACCAGGTATTGTTGCGACGAGACATCTTTGTGTGTGACGACGAGCGTGCCTTTGAGAATTTTGGCTGTTGATACGGCGCTGGTGTAACCGTTTTTCGTGTTGTCGACCAGTACTTCGAGGTCAATTCCGTAACTCAGGAGCCGTTCCTGCCCTGGGGGTACGTTGTCGATGCGCGCGTCACCGGCGTAGTGATCGCTGTCGAGCACCGTGACAGGCCCTTGCAACAAGTGTTTGCCCGTCGTGTTCTTGAGGCGCACGCCGTTGAGTGGATTCTTTGATAGCACCGACGCATTGTAAATTGAAATGCGCTCAATGCCGATGCTGTCCGTGACAATTGGAATCATCGCGGATTTTTGTCGCGCGAGTGTCACGTTCGGAATTGTGTATTGAAAGAGTTCTCCCATTTTCGCGGCGGTCGCGATGGATTGGACAGACACTGACTCCGTTGAATCGGCGGCCATGTCGTACTGTTGCTCCGCTCTCGCTCGCAATGCGGCGATATTCCCGCTCGCGCCAGCACGTCCGCCGCCGAGGGCCGGTGTTGCCGCTGCGAGCGCGCTACCAATGCCCTTCGCAACTGGGCGCGATTCAGCGTATCCGTTTGGTGAACCCGGTACTGGCGTCCCCGGCGCGCGGTCTGAGGCGATGCCACCGTCGTAAACCTGTGGCCGCAGACCGGCGAACAATTCCTGCGTGACGGTCGGACGTGTGAGATACAACGGTTGATACAAATCCATGTTGAACGAAATTGGTCGGCCGCTCACTAACGAAAGCGAAACGCCGTTCCAATCACTTTCCGTTTGGTTTTCAACAATGGCCCAGCCTTGAATTCTGCTCGACTTGTCGTTGAGCAACAAGCGGTAGCTTGTTTTCCAAATTGGCGATTCAACGACGTAACCTATGCGCACGCGCCGTTCGCCATTGCCAGTGAAATTAATCGTGACGGTTTTCTTGTCCTGGTCGCGAGCCTGGCTTAGCGCAACAAGTGCCTTCGTCAGTTCTTCCTGCAATCCGGCGTCGTCGAGCGTGAGGTTGCTGATTGATTGCAGTTCAATGGAGCGAATGTTGGCGCCGCTTAAGAGATTTAAAACAGGAACATCAATTGCCGCTGTGCTGGGAAGCGCCTTGCTGCGATTTTCGACGCCGAGTATCGAACCGGTGAAGGTGGAGGTTTGTAGTTGAATGGTGACCTTCGCGCCTCGCAGTTGATTCAGTAAATCAGCAAGGCTTGGATTCTGTGTGATGTCCACCTGAAAGCTGCGCAGCGTTTTCGAGAGCGGATCTTGCGACGGATACGTAATGGTAGTGACTTTGCCGCCATCTTCATCTTGAAGCACGAGTGATTTCAGAATGTCATTGATTTGATTCGTCTTGAATCGCAGCTCCGTTGCGCCGTCGCCGCGCACTTTTCCTGCGTGTTCAAAATAGCCGACTCCGGAGGAAAAAAGCATGACGGACCTGACTGGTACCTCGGTTCGTTGCGCGTCGGGGTTTCGTTGCGCCAACAGTGCCGCCGAAGGCGCGAGCGTGATAAGCAGAAGTGCAATTCGTTTTGTTAACACGGCCGTCTCCCACAAAGTGTATTGGCCGGTTGGCCATGGTATGCTCTGTTAGGACGTCGACGTCAAGAAAACCTGCACACGCCTGAAAAATTATCAGATCATTTTCGTTGCTCAACAATCAAAATAAGCCCTTTCTTGCCCGGCACTAAAATGCTCGCGTTCGGCGCCCACGTTCCCGCATCCTGAAACTTATCGATCGCTGGCGCACGCAGTTGTGCACGGGTTGAATCAATTGCGAGCGCCTTCCAATCGATCTTGAGTTTGACGTTGACATTGTCGTTATGCCACGAGCCGAGCGAGATCATCGCCGAACCGGGCTTTGTCCACGTTGTTGCGAGCACTGCGGTGTCGGAAGTTGCAACCGGATCACGTCCGGACCACCAACCATGCATTTGACTTTGCTGAATTCCAAAATCATCCCACGCTTTCCAAATCGGGGTTGGATCACCAGCCCACGGAAGTCGCGCGGTCATTCCCATGGTCATGCCGCGCCACGGATTGCCGCCTTTTTCCAACATCTCTCCCATCAAGCCAAATGGAATTCCGGAAATTTCAACGAGCCAGTAATCGGGGCGCGAATCGTAATCGAAGTATTCGCCAAACCAAAGTCGGTTGAGAAACGGAAAATGTTCGAGATACAAGTTTGCACTCGACGCGTATCCATCGCGTGGGTTGTATTGATTGGCTGAATGCAAGTCGAGTAGTGCGCCGGGATTGCCACGATTGAGCACTTTGCGCACGCGTTTCATTGTCAGCCGATCGAACGCGACGTCGTCGAGATACAGTCCGTCGATGCGCTCGTTTTTGACGAGCCAACTCAAGCCCTCGATGTAGAAATTGTGCCAACGCGACACACCGCTGTTTACCACCGCGGCATCCTTGATTTCGGGAACGTGCCACGCTGCGATGTAGTCTTCACCAAGATGTTCCTGCAACCACGAAAAGCCGCCACCCGGACCATGCGACAGCACCTCGTCGCCCAATGAGCGGAGCGCGAAAATTTCCGGCGCGTGGTCAGTGAGTTCGCGAACGGTGTAATAGATTTTCGTTTTGAGCCCGCGCGCGTGCGTGGAGTCGATGTACGAACGCATCTGCGCCGTTTCAATAAACGGATAGTTGATCCACGGATTGATGCGCGTTGCGTGATGTACGTTCACAGTGTTTGCGCCGCGCTTTACTATGGAGTCGACGGGCACAAACGCGTGAAAATATCGAGTATTGAATTGGCCTTTCGTGTCGAGCGGCTTGAACGGCGTGATCATCAGACGAAAATCGAAGTGCAGCGAATCGCCGGCTTCGATTGTGTGACTGCCGCTGTAACAAGAGACCAGCACACGATCAGCATTACCTGCTCGCGTAATGTCGCAACCGCCCTTACCACTGTTCGCCCACGATTTCGGTTCTATGAGCGGTTTGGACAAATAGAAATTTGTATTCAACGGACGAACGTAATGCTCATCCTTGAGTGTGAACTGCAGTCCAGCGTTCACATCACCAATCCACGCGGCATCTTGGTTCTTCTTGGCAACATCCCATTTCCAATGAAAACCCTCGGGACGATACCCACCTTTCTGCCCGAGTCCCATCATGTACCTTGCCGCATCGGCGCGCATGGGAATTTCGAAACGCACATTGGATACAGTTGTGCGTTTTGAAGCATGAATCGCCACGGAATATTCGGCGGTTCCATCAAACTCCAACGATGCCTGCGAGCGCAGACTCAGTGCACCGGACACTTTGCGAGTGTCCCACGCAACCGCGCCGGAGGCACGTTTTGTAATTGTCGGTGCGCCGCCGGCCCAAACAATCTCATGATTGGTGGAATCGCTCAATTGCAAGCGCACTGGTGCGCTCAGAATTTCTCGCGATGTCGTTCCAATTGCCGTGTTGTTTGCGTTGAAGTAAGAACGAATACTCGTTGGCAGTCCGTCGCTACCGAAAGTCAACGAACGGCCAAGCAGAGAAATTGTGTTGCCAACAACCCGCATTGCGGTGTAAGGCGCGACAATGCTGTCATCGGCCGCCATTTGTGAATTGAGCCAGCGCAATCGGGTGAGTTGCGCGGGAGAATCATCGCCGTGGTTCGCTGCAATTGTCGACAACACTTGCAGTCGCACATGGATTTGTTCACCGTGCCCTGCATTCAAAATGGTGATTTGCCCTTCGTAATCACCAGCAACCGCACTGACCGGAATGTTTACGCCAAACCAAAGCGGCTGCACCCTCCCCGCGTCGACGTGCAAGGCACGCGTGAAACGTTTTCCCGACCAATCAGTGCCTTCGAGATTGAACGACGTAATTGCCGCCGCTGGAATGCTTTCCGTGCCGCCGCTGCGCTTGAGCGCCGAGGCGAGGTATCGAACCGAATCGAGAGCATTCCGATTGGCCCAGACACCGATTTGGAACGTGTAATACTCACCGCGCCTGGCGGTTCCGTTAAATGGCTTGAAGGCTCCACGTTCAGCCCACACTCGCGGAATATCGCTCGTCATGCGAATTGACAGCGAACGATCTTCGGCAAACGCGAGAAATGGTGCCGAGGGATTTGCGGCGCGAAGTTGACTTACTTCCGCCGCGGTCGCGATGTATTCCATTAACGTGAACTTCGAAAAGTCATTCACGGCATCGAAGCCAATCATCTGCACGGGCGGCAACGATTGATAGGCGGTACCACTCGTCAACGAATTTTTCGACACCCACGCAGCATCCGCGGTTTGCTCAACAACGCGATATGTAATTTTCGGATAGTTCGACGTGAAGGTGCCGGTGTACGGCATGTAATACAAGTAATATTCCCCAACACTCAGCGCCTGAAATACGATGTCGCCGAACTCACGATTTATATTGACGCGCGCAACATTCAGCACGCGCTGTTGGGTTGCCGCATTCACCACCACCACATTCACTTTGTCCGGCGTCATATCTCGCCGCCGCCATGGGATGTGTGCGAACACGGCATCGGCAGCGTTCGCAACACGTACTACGGCGCGATGATTTCCAAGCGAATCGGGTTCCCACGTACCGACGCCGTAGCGAAGTGTGTCGGTCGGTTGCACCGGCTTTGGTGGCAGGCGTATGGTCGCGTTCGTGCTTGCGTACCTGAGCAGCAACGCGTTTGTAAGCGCGGGGGGAAAGATCGATTGGCCCGACGGCGGGGACACAATCATCGTTACCTTGAGTGCAGCAGTTACGAGCGCGGTGGGCGCCACCAGTAACGTGAGGAATTTCGCGACGCGCATGCAGCCACCCCGACGTTCGGTGAACCAGGGAAAAAGAGCGCGAATGGAAACATCTCCATTCGCGCTCCTGGCAATGTTACTCCGGAAAGGCCGAGTGCCTAGGGTACGACGCCTACCAGTTCTTTCACGGCCGAGGACAGCTTCTGCATCTTCGGTGCATCGCAGGAACCCTTGGTGTCGGTGTCGATTTGCGACGCGAGTGCGTTGAGCCCATCGCGACGCGCAGCTGGCGCCGCTTTCTCAGCAGTTGCCAAGCCGGCGCGCACAGCCGCAATGCGATCGGACTTAAGGCACTTCGAACGCTCGAGCTGATCGACAAATGAGCGTGCCAACGCGAAGCTTGGCGGCCAGGCCATTTTCGGCTGCCCCTGCGCGTTGAGATAGTCGTAATGCACCGTTTTGGCGGCATCGATTTCGTTTTGCGAGATGAACTCGCTGGGCGTGAGCTCCGTGATGTCCATACCGCGTGCGATTTCGGAGCTGATCATCGCGCCGTTATACCAGTAAACCGACCATGAACCGCCCATCTGCATTGTGGTGGAATCGACCGGGCCGCGATCGAAGTACGCAATCTCTTTTGGTTTCGATGCATCAGTCCAATCGAATACTGATATTCCGCCCTGATACCAGGATTGCACCATTACGTCGCGACCAGGAATTGGAATGAGCGAACCGTTGTGCGCAACACAATTTTCCTGCGCGGTTTGCGGTGCCGACATTTTGTAGTAGCTCTTGAACACCATCTTGCCGTTTTCCAATGCAAAAATTGCGTCGGCGCCCCAATCCTTGCGGTCAGTCGCGCGACACTTTGGTGCACCGCCGCCACCCCACTCGTCGGAGAAGAGAACTTTCGTACCGTCGTTGTTGAACGTTGCGGAATGCCAATACGAAAAATTCGAATCAGATACCGCGCCAATGCGCACCGGGTTGGTTGGATTCCTGATGTCGAGCAGCAAACCGTAACCCTCGCACGCACCACCTGCGAGACCGACCGCTGGATACACAGTGATGTCGTGACATTGCGTTGGGCCGGGCTGCGGTCCGGCGCCCTTTGGTGCTTCGCCAATCAGCTTCGCAATGATTTCCGGAATTGCCACGCGGAGTGCAGCGCTGTCGGCGCCGGTTGCAGCACCACTTCCGTTTCGCGCGCGCACTGTGCTGTCCAACAACGGTTTGATGAATGTTGGCGGCAACACCATCTCGGCGCCTTCCACCATTGCAGTGTATCCGCCGGTGGCGCGCGCTTTCGCGGCCGCGGCTGAGGCCTTCGCCACATCTCCCGGTGCTTCGCCGTGATGCGCTGGCGCAGTGAGATTGTTGAAGATGCGCGGCGAACTGACAACGGCCGCTTGCTCCGGATGTGCAAGCGGAACCTTGATGACTTCAATGCGAAACAGTGCGGAGTTCGCGTCTTTGTCCGGCGTGTCTTTTACGCAACCGGCGAGTTCTTCTGCCGGCCGCACAGGCGCGGAACCCGAGATGTACACGTACACATTGTCGCGATCCTTCGGATCTTCGAGCACGGTGTGCGTATGCGAACCTCGACACGTTTGTACGTTCGTGATGTATTTCGGATTCCTGATATCGGTGATATCGAAAATACGAATGCCGCGGAGGCGATCTTTGCTGATTGCGGTCGTGATGCCCTGCCCACCGCAATCAGTGCGACCCGAGCCGGCTTCACCCGACACGAACAGCAAATTTTTGTAAACGGAAACGTCACTCTGCGAGGCCGGACAATAATACGACGTGGCGAGAACTGGTTTGGCGGGATTTGAAATATCCCAAACCTGAAAACCGTTGAAACTTCCTTGAATGGCGTAGTTGCCGGTGAAGGCCAAATCCGAATTTATCGCATCGACAAATTTCTCCGACGGCGATGTAGCCGACAGCACGCGCATGTTCGATGTCACTTGTCCAGCGTTGTTTAGCCCGGCTTTGAGACCCACACGTGGGTCGCTCGACGCGGCGCGTGCCGCAGGTGCCGAAGCCTCGGCTTTTACCGCCGAATTTGATTTCGCGCATGCTCCCAACAGCAATAGTGGAAAGAGCAACTTTGCTGCATTTGCCTTGACGCGTGGTTTCGTGAGCTGACTGAACATGAGCATGATTATTTCTTCCCGAGTTTGAGCATGAACAACATGCGTTCCATACGTGCAATTTCCGTCGTCTGATCGACGTTCACGTCGGAAGCGAACTTGAACACCAATTCATCCTGCCCTGCACCGTCCGTTCCAAATAGTGCTTTCACCATGCTGAGCGCACCGCGGTGATGCTGCATCATAAAGGTGAGGTAATTTTCGTCGAAGTCGTTCTTGCGTGAGGCGTCGAGCGTTTTCATTTGTTCGTCGGTCAACATGCCGGGCATAAGAAAATTGTGCATCATCTGCCCGCTCATGCTTCCGTTCGTGGCACCGCTCATATCGTGCGCCATCATGGGCATCGCGTTGGTCGTTCCGTCGGGAACCGGCTGTTGACGATCGCGAAGCCAGCGTTGCATCGCCGTAATCTCGTCCTGCTGCGAATTGATGATGCGCGCTGCCAGCGTACGTATTTCTGCGTTGGCGCCGTGCGTTGGCGCCAGACGCGACATCACAATGGCTTGTGCGTGATGCCCGATCATGTTGGTCATGAAGGCAATGTCGGCCTTCGTATACGGTAAGCGAGTGCTGTCGGCTTTGGCACGAGCGATTGCGGATGGACCACTTGTTGCCATTGCAACTGGCGCCGACTGCACCGTGGAGGTGTGGCAGGCCGCACATCCAGAGCCGAAGGCGCCCAAGATCAAAGTTCGAATACGATTCGCCAAGGCGCCATTCATTCTTCATCTTATTCAGATTGGTCCTCGGTCGTAACCGCCGGCCGAAAATCAGATAGCGTCATCGCCAATCGCGTCTTACCTTGGCCACTATGAAAACCCATACATGCACTCGCGTTTCGCCCCCTGTATTCGCGATTTCGCTTACGGCTGCCCTCCTTGCGTCATTGTCGCTCACGTCGTGCAATAGCGACAAATCGGCAACACCAGGCAACTCGGCCGGCACAACCCCGGCCGATTCGAGCTTCGTTGCGCTCACGCACGAGATCATTGACGACCTGCTCAAGACGAAACCCAGTTTGGCGGCCGACCTGGGCGTGCACCAATACGATGACCAGGTTGAAGACATGTCGAAGGCTGCTGTCATGGCGGCTTCGGAGCGGCTGAAGAACTTTCGCGGAAGAGTGGCGACGGTCGACACAACCAGACTTTCGCCGGTGAATCGCGCCGATCGCACCATGATTCTATTGAATCTTGATGCCGGAATTCTTGATTACGATGTCATCAGGAAATGGACGAAGGATCCTGATTCGTACAGCAGTGGCGTAACCAGCGCTGCGTTTGTCATTATGAAGCGCAATTTTGCGCCGCCCACTGATCGATTGAAATCGTTGATTGCCCGCGAGCGCAAGTTGCCTGCGGCGCTTGTTGAAGCGCGCAAGAATATCGAGCATCCTCCAAAGATCTATACGCAGATTGCGCTTGAACAAATTGACGGTAGCATCAGCTTCTTCAGGAACGATGTTCCAGGTGCGTTTACCGAAGTAAAGGACGCGTCTCTTCTCAAGGAATTCAAAGCAACCAACGACAGCGTGATGGCGGCCCTCGCGAGTTATAAGCAATGGATGCAGAAAGAACTGCTGCCCAAATCGAATGGCACGTTCGCTTACGGTGGCGATACGTACGGCAAGGCACTCGCGGCCAGCGAGATGATTGAAATGCCGCTCAATCAATTGCTTGAGTACGCAGAAAGAGATCGTGCGAAGAATGAAGCTGCGTTTCAGGCAATTGCACACCAAATCGATTCAACAAAAAGTGTCGACGCAGTGCACGCGGCTATTGAGCGCGATCACCCGGCTCCCAACAAACTGCTTGAAGCAACGCAGGCTACACTCGATTCAATTCGTCAGTTCATCGTCGACAAGCACATCATCACCATTCCCGAGTCAGAGCCCGCGCGCACTTTCGAAACCCCTCCGTTTCAGCGCTCAACAACGTCCGCGTCGATGGACACACCTGGACCGTTCGAACCTGCAAAACTTCCCGCGCGCTACAACATGACGCTCCCCGATCCCCGCTGGAAACCGGCGGAAGCGGAGGAGTTCATGCACCAATGGTACTACGCGATGATTTCCAACGTATCGGTACACGAAGTGTATCCCGGACACTACACGCAATTTCTGTACGGCAAACAATTCCCGACCGATGTGCGCAAGGTGTATGGTTCGGCAACCAACATTGAAGGATGGGCGCACTACGCCGAGCAAATGATGCTTGACGAAGGATTTCATGCGAACGATCCAAAATATCGCTTAGCGCAGTTACAGGATGCATTGTTGCGTGATGTGCGATTCATTGTTGGCATCAAGATGCACACGCAGGATATGAAGCTTGAAGACGCAATTGTGCTGTTTGAAACCCAAGCCCACCAACCGAAACCAGTCGCCATTTCCGAAGCGAAGCGCGGTACATCGGATGCGCTCTACGGTTATTACACGATGGGTAAATTGATGATCATGAAGTTGCGCGATGACTACAAAGCGAAAATGGGCGCGCAATATTCGTTGCAGAAATTCCATGACGAGT
>JBDUAX010000549.1:0-3027 GCA_040004455.1 Gemmatimonadaceae bacterium | reverse complement strand
AGCTGGGCCGCGTCGAAAGCTTGAATGAGCATAGGTGAAAAAGATAAGACGCGGGACTCAGAACGGTTCCGTATTGTCCCGAAAAAAATCACACTGGTGAGGGAGAGGGCCAAGGGGGGGTGGAAGTGCAAGGGATCATGTCAACTGCAACAGCGAAACGCGGATCATTCGGATCACGCGGATTGCTCCGAGAAGGGATTGGTTTCATCGCGGGCATCCGCATACCGCTTTTGTTTCCAAGAACGCTGAATACGTGTTTTTCACCGCAACGTGATGTCCCGGCGACGTGCTTCTCTATCAGATGTACCGCAACAACGTTATGTCACGTCGACGCGCACGGAGATCCGCATACCAACGACATGGAAAATAGAGCAGAATTGCACCGAGTAGCCATGCGGGATACACGAGCCACAGCGGGCCGCCTGAGGGGCCAGGTTGCGGACCGAACATGTAATCGGTAAGCGAAATTGTTTGTGACGACAACGATTGACCGTACGCGACGTTCACAAGCCCGCCAACGAAATGCACCCACAACCATTGAGTGAGAAAGTAGAACATTGGCACTTTACCAAACGTGATGAACCACCGTGACAATTTTGATGTTAATGGTTTCGTGTCAGCGTACGCAAGCACCAGCGCGCACGGCGCAAGCGTCGCGAGCAGAAATGACAGTGACGGCGGATATTTTTGCAAATTGAAAAAACTGAATATCGTCTGCGATAAATTGTCGAACGATTTCCACGGGGTGACGTCTCCATACACATTGACGCCACGAATGATGAAGAATAGCGCGGTCATTGTGATGCCGAGTGTCATCAACGTTTTCTTTCGGCGCTCAGCGTTCCATGAATACAACTCGGCCAAACAATATCCCAATGCCATGACGCCAATCCACGGGAGAACGGGATAACCGACGAGAATGAGTGGGGTTCCACTGCTCACGTGATAAATCGGAAATGGAAACAGTCCGCCTTGATGCAGAATTATCCACAGTGTTGCGCCGGTTGTCGGGGTTGGTGTTGCGGATCCAAAGAACGGTGGGACGCGCATGCTATCGAGCGCATTGTGTCCGAACACGATAAGCAAACCGATTGCGAGAATCGCGCGCTGCGGTAAGTACACGAGTAGCGACAACACAATCATCGAGAAGCCGATTGCCCAAATTGTTTCGAGAAATGCGAACAACAGCGGATTCACATTGAAGAACACCAGCGGGCGCACGACAAAAATTTCGATCAGTATCAACACCAGTCCACGCGTGAGCAGATAGCGCGAAATTCCGGACGTTGACAGTCCGCGTTGCTTCATGAGTCCTGCGCTCGTGCCCGCGAGCAGTACGAATGCCGGCGCGCACAGGTGTGTGGCCCAGCGCGTGACGTAGAGCGCCCAGTTGCTCGTGGCGGGGTCCGTCGCCTGTTCTATCATGCCATCCAGGTGCACGCGTTCGCGCACGTGATCGAGCAGCATGATGACCATGATCACGCCGCGGTATAGGTCGACGGAGTCGATGCGGCGCATGCGACTGGCGACGGTTGCGGGTGTGTTTGATATGACTGGGTTGGTCATTGCGGAGGGGTGGTGATTCGGGTAGAACCTATGGCGCGGTGAAGCGACCATCAGAGTGGCGTGCCGTTTCCAAAATAAAAGCGTACTCCCAAACGCGAATCTTACGGATCACGCGGATCTAATCCGCGTCTGTTTTTGGATCCGCGTTAAATATTGCATTTTGGGTAACCGGATCCGTGTGATCCGCAAGATCCGCCCGATCCGCGTCACGCCGGAAGTAGTTGCTTTTGCCTTTTTCTTTTGACTTTTGTTTTTGCATTTGTTCAGGCGTTATTTTCCGTGTCTCTGCAAGGCACGCCCCACGACCCGACACCCCGAGAAATACTGTGGCTCCGCAATTCATCTACGTGATGAAGAAGTTGCGCAAAGTTGTTCCTGTTTCGCGCATCATTCTTGACGATATCTGGCTGTCCTTCTATCCCGGCGCAAAAATCGGCGTACTCGGCGCAAACGGCGCGGGTAAATCGAGTTTGCTGCGCATCATGGCCGGTGTCGATCAGGATTTTCAGGGGGAAGCGTGGGCCGCGACGGGCACGAAGATCGGGTACTTGCCGCAGGAGCCGCAGCTTGACGCGACACTTGACGTACGCGGCAATGTGGAACTCGCGGTGAAAGCACAGCGCGATTTGCTGAATGAGTACAACGACATCAGCATGAAGTTCGCCGAGCCGATGAGTGATGATGCGATGGAAAAGTTGTTGGACCGGCAGGGGAAGGTGCAGGAGCGCATTGATACGCTCGACTTGTGGAATCTCGATAACAAAATTGAGATCGCGATGGACGCGTTGCGTTTGCCGCCGGGTGATGCGAGTGTGGAGACGCTGTCAGGTGGTGAGAGACGTCGCGTTGCGTTGTGCCGAGTGTTGTTGGAGCAGCCGGATATGTTGTTGCTCGATGAACCGACCAATCACCTTGACGCGGAAAGTGTTGCGTGGTTGGAGAGATTCCTAGCGGATTTTCCGGGGACCGTTGTCGCGATTACTCACGACCGGTATTTCCTGGACAATGTTGCGAAGTGGATTCTTGAATTGGACCGCGGCAAGGGCATTCCGTGGGAAGGCAATTATTCCAGCTGGTTGGAGCAAAAGCGGAATCGTTTGCAGCAGGAAGAGAAGACGGAGAGTGCGCGGCAGCGCACGTTGCAGCGCGAGTTGGAGTGGGTAAGGTTGGCGCCAAGAGCGCGTCAGGCGAAGAACAAGGCAAGAATTCAGGCGTACGAGGAGTTGGAGAGCGAGGCGCAGGCGGACAAGGTTGTGTCGAATGAGATTGTCATTCCGGTGCCGCCGCGTCTTGGTAATGATGTGGTGATTTCGAAGGGACTTACAAAAGCGTACGGGGACAAGTTGTTGTATGACGATTTGACGTTCTCGTTGCCGAGGGGTGGGATTGTTGGTGTGATTGGCCCAAACGGTGCGGGTAAGACGACGTTGTTTCGGATGATTATTGGAACGGAGAAGCCGG
>JBDUAX010000548.1:0-3028 GCA_040004455.1 Gemmatimonadaceae bacterium | reverse complement strand
GAGGCGGTGCTGGCGCATCGCAATGGCAGACAGTACTTGGCGGATGTGAATCGGGCTTCACAATTCCGATGCCGGGAAATTCCGATATCGTATGGGCGACATGTTACGGCAACACCGTGACGCGGTACGACCACAAGCAAGGGCGTGCGCGCTCAGTTGCACCATGGATGCACACACTCGATTTTGAACCCAACAAAGCGAAATATCGTTGTCATTGGACACCGCCACTCGCGATCGACCCGTTTGACGCGAACACGGTGTATTACGGTTGTCAGGTGATTTTCAAAACATCGAACGCCGGACAAAGTTGGAAAGTCATCAGTCCCGATTTGTCTACGCAAGACACATCACGCATCGTCTCCAGTGGCGGCATCATTGGCGACAACCTCGGCCAATTCTATGGCGAAGTTGTGTTTGCGATTGCGCCGAGTGAGGCGAAGCGTGGCTTGATTTGGGCGGGGACCAATGATGGCAAAGTGTGGAACACGATGGATGGCGGTACCAAGTGGAACGACCTCACGAAAAACATTACCGGCATGGCACCGTGGGGCACGATTCGCAAAATCGAACCGTCGCACTTTGATGCTGGAGTTGCGTATGTTGTCGTTGACTATCACATGATGGATGATCGCAAACCGTACGTGTACAAGACATCCGATTACGGCAAGACTTGGACGTCGATTGCTGCCACGCTGCCGAAAGATCATCCGCTCGACTACGCGATGTCGATTGCAGAAAATCCGAATCGAAAAGGGATGCTGTTTTTGGGAACTGGTCACAGCATTTTCTACAGCATGAATGACGGAACCACGTGGCTGCCACTCAAAGCGGGATTGCCCGCGGCACCGGCAACGTGGATTGTGATTGCCAAGCAGCAGCATGACGTGATTGTATCAACGTATGGTCGCGGTTTGTGGGTGCTGCGCGACATCACGATGCTCGAGCAGAGCGACGCGACCGTTGCTGATGCGAGTGTTCGCATTTTTGAACCGCACTCCGGGCTGCGCCAAGCGCGTAGTGGCAGCGCGGACATAACGTTTGTGCTCAAGGCAACGCCGAAAGATTCCATTCGCGTTGTTGTGCTCGATTCCGCAGGCAATGAAACGCGCACCATCAAAACCACCGCGCGCGCTGGAACGAATCGTGTGAGTTGGGATTTACGCTACGATGCGCCGAAGCAGCCCGCACTGCGCACAACGCCGCCGGACAATCCGCACATTTGGGATGAGCCACGCTACAAGAACACGAAGACGCGCATTGTCGATCACTGGGGCATTCAGCAAGTGCAGAAGGCGGGAGCACTCGCGGCGCCCGGTCGTTATCGCGTGCGCGTGGTGGCGGGCAACGACAGCAGCGTGCAGGCGTTCGTGGTGATGAAGGATCCGAAAATCGAAACGAGTACAGCGGAACTCGCGGCGTCGACGATGGCGCAGGTCCGCACGGTGTCGGCGATCAATACGTCGGTGGATGTGATCAATCGGTTGGAGATTTTGCGGAAGCAGATTGAAGATTTGCGCGGGAGTGATACGACGTCGGCCGAGCACAAAGCGGCGTTAGCGACGATGGATCAGAAAGCGATGGACGTGGAGTTGCTGTTGTTGTCGCGGGAGGAGTTGCATTCGGATGACAAGTGGTTCACCGAGCGACATAAGACGTATATGGCGCTTTTGTGGTTGTCTGCGGAATTGGGGACCGGCGCGGGAGATGTGGCGGGTGGTGCGGAGTTTCGGCCGACGGATGCGCAGGTTACGACGCTGGGGGTGCTTGAGGGTGAAGTGACGGCGGCGAAGAGTGCGTTCAGGAAGTTTATGGATAGTGATGTGAAGGCGTTTAACGCGTCGATGAGCGGGAAGCTGGTGCCGTTGTCGGATGAGTTGCCGAAGCCGCTGCCGAAGGCGGTGTTTGTGCCGTGATGTTGATGTTGGAGTGTTCGGTGAGGCGCGGATTCGTCCGTGCGTGATGCTGCGCTGCGTGCTCTGCTGACGATATGTAGCCGAGTGAAATTGGTTGGACAGTTGACCTACAGGTGCACGATGAGATTGCCCTTACTGTCAATCTGGCCCCCTTGAACGAAGCGTCAGGAATGAGCGTGACGGCGGTGCGCGTGTCGAGATCAACTCGCACGATGGTTGACGAATCGAAGCCGCGTAGTGGACTCACGGCCGCACTTCCCCCTATCATGACGGCGTGACCGACACCACCGATCTCGCCCAGCAACTCGGCGCCGCCCTCGGCGACGGGTACGTTGTCGAACGTCCCCTCGGTGAAGGAGGGTTCGCGGTCGTTTTCCTCGTCCGCGACGTCGCGCTGAAACGCCAGCTTGCGATCAAGGTGTTGTCGCCCGACATGATCACCTCGAAGACGGTCCTCGACCGCTTCCGCCGTGAAGCAGAAACGGTCGCGCAGCTCTCGCATCCCAACATCGTTCCACTTCACTTCATCGGGCAGAAGGACGAACTGCTCTACCTCGCCATGCAGTGCGTGGATGGAGGCTCGATTGCTGATCGTCTCGAGGCGAACGGACCACTCCCGATAGAAGAAGCCATCAAGGTCGCGAGCGCAGTCGCCAGCGCGCTCGCCCACGCACACAAGCGCGGCGTCATCCACCGTGATATCAAGCCGGCCAACGTGCTCGTCGATGCCGAATCAGGTCGATGTCTCGTCACCGACTTCGGCATCGCACGCTCTGCTGACGCCAGCACCTTGACGGCGACAGGTATGATGGTCGGCACGCCCGCGTACCTGTCGCCCGAGCAGGTCACGGGCGACACTGCGGACCACCGCGTGGATATCTTCGCGCTTGGCGTGATGCTTTATGAAATGCTCGCGGCGCGCGTGCCGTATTCCGCGCCCACCGCGAGCGCTGCAATGATGAAGCGGCTGGGCGGTCCGCCCGAGTCGGTGCGCACGATTCGGCCCGATGTTCCGGAGGATCTGGCCAACGTCATCACAACGTGCCTCGCCGCAGATCCGGCCGACCGCTTCCAGAGCGCCACTGATGTGCTCCGTGCGCTCGGCGGAGACTTCG
>JBDUAX010000127.1:0-10180 GCA_040004455.1 Gemmatimonadaceae bacterium | reverse complement strand
TACAAGTCAGCCGATCGCGCAATCACAAACATCATTGGGTAGTTCGCCACCCGTTTCAACATCTACATCCTCATCAGCCCGACGCACGCGAACCATCGTGCTGGGCGCACTGGCTGCGGTAGTTGCTGTTGGCGCGTATTTCGGTTTTCGGAAACCTGCTCCTGCGTTTGAGTCAATTGCAGTGCTGCCACTGGAGAACAAAACGAAGGATTCCACGCAGGACTATTTCGTGGAAGGCATTACGGATGAACTAACCGGCCAGCTTGCGACGATCAAACAACTCCGTGTTACATCGCGCGGTTCCGCGATGGCATTTACGGGAAAGAGTCGTCCTGGGGCACCCGCAATCGCGAAAGCGCTCAACGTTGATGCAATTGTGGTGGGTTCAGTATTTCGACATGGCGATACGGTGCACGTTGCTGTCGAACTGATCGATGCGCGCCAGGACAGGCAACTTTGGTCGGGTTCATTCGACAGTAAACCGAGTGATGTGCTGACGCTTCAGGGAGAGCTGGCGTCAACGATCGCCGAGAAGATGAACGTGCGTCTCACATCGAGTGATCAAGCGCGTTTCGCGACGGCTCAAACAGTCAATCCAGCAGGTCACGAGGCGTATCTCAAGGGTCGCTACTTCTTTAATCGTCCAAGTGACGAAAATTTGCAGAAGGCAATTGTTCAATTTGAAGAGTCGGTGCGCCTCAGCCCGACGTTTGCGCCTGCGTATTCGGGGCTGTCAGACGCGTACTTGTGGGCTGGATACAACGAGGGAATGATGACGGCGTCAGAAGCGAAACCGAAAGCGCGCGCTGCTGCTGAAATAGCCGTTCAACTCGATAGCATGTCAGCTGAGGCACATGCGTCGCTCGCAACATTCAAGATGTTCTACGAATTCGATTGGCCAGGAGCCGAAAAAGAATTTCGTCGCGCGATTTCACTCAATCCGAACTACGGATTCGCCCACGACCAATATGGAATGACGCTGGCGTTCACTGGACGCGCCAGCGAATCGATGGTTCAGGGAAAGAGCGCAATCGCAATTGACCCGTTGTCGCCGCAAGTCCTGGTCGACGCAGTGTTGGCGTATCTTTTCAGCAAGAACTTTGACGGAGCGCGTACACTCGCAAAACAAGCTGGTGAGCTCGATCCGACGTACTTCTTTCCGGTGATGATTGAAGGGTGGACGAGTCTGGAAGCGCAGAAATATAGAGAAGCGATTACTCCGCTGTTGAAAGCAAGAACACTAGGTGCACCGCCATTCGTTACCGCGTACCTCGGCTACGCGTTCGGCAAAGCCGGTGATCGCAAGAATGCGCTTGCGCAAATGGATTCGTTAAAAGCAATGGCAAAGGGAGCACCGGTACTGCCGTTCAATCTCGCGCTAATTCATCTCGGCCTTGGCGAGAACAAGCTGGCAATCGACAATCTCGAGCGTGCGTTAGCTGGTGACTCGCAGATGATGGCGTGGATTGGGCAGGATCACATGTTCGATTCGCTGCGGCAGGAATCGCGATTTATCGAACTGCTAAAGCGAATGCATTTTGTGCAATAACAGCACTCACGTTTTGTTAATCGTTTGTGCTGTACGCGCAACGACAATCGCCGCGGTCCCCGCCACAATGTTGAAGATCGCAAACGCGTAATTGATGTTCATCATTTCAATTATCATGTCACGCACGCCAGGCACGAAGCGAAGTATGCCGACAAGTAAAACGATTGGACCATAAATCAAGCACCAGATGCGCGCATTACGAGTCAACCCTGTGTAAATGCCAAGCGAGCCCAGTACGAGGTGCGACGCGGCATGCATTTTGTTGGTGGTCAAAATTCCAAACGTATGCGTGCTGAACATTCCCCAGATTCCATCGATTAGCAGAAATGCACCGATAAGCAGCGCAAAGTAACCCGCGGTCCCCTGTTTCGAATTCATAGAGGACCGCTTTGGCTGAATGTCATGGGATCATGTTGTTGATTGCGAAACTTCCTGGGCCTTGACTAACCGTTAATCGCACTTGGGTCCATCCAGAACAATTCCCAGTGATGGCCATCGAGATCGTGAAAGCTCTGCACGTACATGAATCCATGGTCTTGCGGGTCGGCAGCCTTCGTCGCACCAGCCGCTAGCGCCTTCTCGTACAACGCATCAACTTCGTCACGACTGTCGACGGTAATTGCAAAGAGCGCGCTCGTTTCCTGGCCAAATTTTCCAACTGGACGCTTGCTGAATGTGGCGAAACGATCCTTGAGCATCAGCATGAAGTAGGCATCGGCGCCAACAAGCATGCATGTTGCCGTGGCGTCGGTAAACTGTCTATTGAACGCGAAACCGAGTTGTTCAAAGAAAGTGATCGAACGCTGCACGTCGTTAACGGGAATGTTGACGAATAGTTTGCGAGACGTGATGGGAACCGTACCAACATTCGTGATTGTCGGTACAACAGCTTCTGTGGACATGCAGGTTCTCCGATTAAATACGTTTTGAAAAGCGTTTTGGATTGGTGAGTTGGAGTTTCGAACCGAACCCGTGTGACTTAACCAGCTGCTACTTTCGCGCACCAAGTACGTCGCGAACGCGCTCATCACGAAGGAACAGGCCGAGCCAGAGCAGCGTCGCGACGTAAACCGGCGACAGCACATGCGTGAACATCGGGTTGCCGAGTTGGACGTGAATAGCAACGGCGCCGCCCAGGTATCCAGTCCACAGCAGTGCGCCGAGTGACGAGGTACGCGGAAATAGATACATGATGAGCGCGGCCAGCTCAATCAACCCGAGCGGCAGCATGACACTTGGTGAAAACCCGAGCTGCACTGTTCCTTCGACAGCTTCTTTCACGCCGAACAGCTTCATGGAGGCGTCCATTGTGAGGAGCACAACAGCGATTACCGAGATGATGCGACCGGCAAGTACAGTTTTCGAAATGCGGCGGGACGATGAAGCACTTGGTGACGCGGTTTGTGACGCGGACTGCAGGATTCTGGCGCTCATAGCAACCTCCGGTTTGAGTTATGCCCTATAGACCGAGGGTGCGCGCAAAACTCATCGGTTCTGCAAAAAGTTTTTTTGGAGGCCGGTTAAGCTGGCCATTTCGCGGGTAATCCAAACCGCGGAAACAGCGTTTCCACATCGAGATACGACGTCATACCGAGTATTTTGTCGTCACCGATGTCGAGCATGAGAAGGGCCCAGGGCGTGTCGCCACCATCGCGATACTGGGCAAACGCCGGCGTTCCTCCCGACGCCTCGACCGGGACAAGTACCGACCCTTTGCAACCAATGCCAAACGTGGAGAGCCAGCGTTCGATGTTGGCGTGCCCCTGCAGCCACATTTCGTAGGGAGGCATGCTGAGCGTGGCTTCTTCGTGCAGCAAGCCGATCAGCGCCTGCACATCGTATTTCTCGAATGCGCTCACATAGCGTGCAACAAGTTTGGTTTGCTCTTCCGAAAGAGTACGGGGCATAACCGACGGATTACGTGCATCCATGGTCGCGCGCGCGCGCTGCAGCGCACTATTCACACTCGCCACTGACATCTCGAGGCACTCCGCAGCTTCAGTTGCCGACCAGTTCAACACTTGCGTCAACAACAGCACGGCGCGTTGCCGTGGTGGCAAATATTGAAGTGCTGCCACAAACGCAAGACGAACACTCTCGCGCAGAATTGCGCGCTCTTCGGGATTACTGTCGGCCTCAGCGGGAATCGCGAGAACGTCGGGAATGGGTTCCACCCAGTATTCGCGCTCGCGCTGCGGCAACGTCATGTCATCGCGAACAGTCGCGGGCGTTGGCGTGCTTTCCAACGGACGAATGCGACGACGATCGGACGACGTCAACATGTCGATGCAAACATTCGTCGCAATGCGATGCAACCACGTTTTCATGGACGACTGATCGTTGAAACGATCAATGCCCTTCCATGCGCGCAGCATGGACTCCTGCACGGCATCTTCAGCGTCGAGAATTGAGCCGAGCATGCGATAGCAATGGCCGGTGAGGGCGGGGCGATATTGTTCCAGAACTGTGTCGGAGGGCATGCTGCAGCATATCAGCGGTTCGTGCGCTGATGCAAGCGCTCCCGCGAATGTCTCTATTCGTCACGACCCCTCAAGCGTTTGATCCGACTGCAGTCACAGCAGGACTCATGACGCGTGTGTCGGGGATGCAGGGCACAAAGCAAAGGGTGGAGTAAATAGCGAAGTCGGCAACGACGAAACGATAGGGTCATGCGCCGTTGGAGTCTTTCGAAACGCTATCCAGCGTTCAACGCAACATTGGGCGAAACACGCATCGCTCGCCTGGCGGGCACGTACGTCGCAACCAATGACACCAGCAGAAGCAGCACAGCCACTACGCCATACGTGCTCGGATCCGTCGTGCCAATACCATACAACTGACTACGCAAAACACTCGCGGTGAACATTGACAAAACGAAACCAGCAACAATTCCCACCACAATCGGGGCGAGTCCCCGACGCACAACTTCGCGCCAAATCTGTTTTGGAGATGCGCCGAGCGCCATGCGAATGCCGATTTCCTGCGTGCGCTGCGTGACAAAGAATGAAACGACTCCGTAAACACCCACCGATGCCAACGCGAGCGCAATTGCACCAAGTGCAGACAGCAGAATGGTGTTGAACCGGGCATTCTCCATCGACGTCTGCACAAAACTGTACATCGTTTTCGCATCGGCCAACGGCAACGCGCGGTCAACGCGCGCCACCGCTTCCTGCAGCGGCTTCTTCAATGTCATCGCGTCAGTAGTTGCATTCGCGCTTTTCACTACCACAACCAGCGAGCGCTGAATGAACGACCAGAACAGTTCAGGAGTTTGCGGAATGGGCAAGTAGAACTCCGCAGTAACCGCTTTGCTCAGTCCCGCATCGTGCAGATCGCTGACTACACCAATCACTTCCCGATAGTCAACGGCGCCGCGTTTGGAGATCGCGTCCAGTCGCTTTCCGATGGCGGAATTGAGGCTTTGGCCCGGCCACAGTTCATGCGCCATCGTTTCGTTGATAATCGCAACCAGCGGCGCGCTCGCGTCGTCACGCAGCGAAATGTCGCGACCAGCGCGAATACGGATGTTCATTGCTGCGAAATAGTCCGGCGAAACGAGCCGTAAGTTCGCTGGGTGTGGAGCATCGGAGCTCGGGGCACCCTCGACGCGCACTGGCGAGATCGTCGAACCACCGGATAGGGGCACCACCGAACTCAGTGCAGCAAAGCGTACACCTGGAATGCGCGTGGCTTCGTCGCGGATGCGCGCGTAGGCCTGCGCAATGCTGGCACCATCCGCGTACTGCGTTGCCGGCAAGATGAGACGCGCAGTTAGCACGCCGCTGGTGTCGAATCCGGGGTCCACATGCTGCACGAGCCACGCGCTTCGAATAAGAAGTCCGGCGGCCGTCAGCAGAGTCATTGCAAGCGCCACTTCTGCGCCAACAAGAACATTGCGCAATGGATCACGCGTTCTCCCGCCACTCGAACTTCGCCCCGACGCACGCAATGTTGATTGCAGTGAAGTGCCCGACGCGCGCAACGCCGGCACCAGTCCAAATACCATACTGCACACCACTGCCAGCAACAGCGTAAAGGCCAACACCGGCCAATCGAGCGTGGCCATGTCAAGGCGCGGAATACCACTCGGGCTAATGGCGCGAACGCCCCGAAGAATTGCAAAAGCGAAAATCAATCCGACGCCAGCGCCGATAATCGACAGCATCAAACTCTCGGTCAACATTTGTCGCAACAATCGGCCACGCCCAGCGCCCAGTGCAACGCGAATTGCAAGTTCCTTCGCGCGCGATGTTCCGCGCGAGAGCAGAAGATTGGCAATGTTGGTGCAGGCAATGAGCAATACAAAACTCACCGCGCCGAGCAGCGTGAAAAGCAGGCTGCGATAGTCACCAACCAGCTGATCGGAGTAGTTGACTACACGCGCACTCAGATCGTTGACATTCGAACCAGCGACTGGTAATTGCGCCGCAAGTTGACGCAGAATTGTTGTCGCCTGCTCGGCCGCCTGGGTCGTTGTTACGCCAGCACGCAGTCGCGCATACGCGAGCAGATAGTGGGCTCCGGATTTCTTGACGTCTTCCTGCGAAATCGTGAGCGGCGTCCAGAGATCGTTGCCTTCGGTCTCGATGTCGAATGACGCGGGCATTACGCCAATAATCGTGTACAACTCGAGATTCAGGTGAATTGATTGTCCCACCGCACCATTGTTGCCCGCGTAGTGCGACATCCAGAAGCGATGGCTCAATACGACAACATGATCGCGGCCCGCCGCATCTTCATTGCCGTCGAATGTGCGCCCTACAATTGGATGCACGCCAAATACAGAAAAGAAATCGCTCGTTACTCGACCGCCGCCAACGAGTTCCGGCGTTTCACCGTCGGTGAGCGTGAATCCGTATTGGCCGAGCATTGCGGTGACTTTTTCAAGCCCTGAAGCGTGATCGTGTAATTCGAGAAACTCGGCCGCGGACAAACCCTGTGATTTGCCTTTCAATGTGGAACGCACAAGAACGACGCGATCGGGATTGTCGAACGGAAGCGGACGCAAGACCACTGAGTACAGCGCGCTGAACACTGCGGCAGTCGCGCCAATTCCCAGTGCGAGTGTCAGAATAGCAACGGCGGAGAATGATCGTGCGCGCGCCAGTTGACGTGCAGCAAACGAAAGATCCTGGGCGAACTCGGTGCGAAACTCGGCACGATTTTCGTGGGCGTCACGTTCTCTCCCGAAACGTTCGCACTGCATGGTAACCGATTCGACATTGCCAAATCGTCGTGCCGCTTCTGCGCGCGCTTGATCCGGTGCGAGACCGCTTGCAATCAACTCGCGTACTGTCATCTCAAAATGAAACTTCAATTCGTTGTCGACTTCTTCGGCAACCGCGACGCGTCCGAAAAGACGTTTCATGATTTTCAGGCCGGCAATAGCAAAGGTGCAACCAGTGCTACGAACGATGCGAATTCTTCTGTTTCTGCGCGAAGGCGCGCACGACCGTTCGCTGTGATGCTGTAGACTTTCGCTTTGCGTCCGAGTTCAGAAAGACCCCAATCGGCTTCAATCCACTTGTCGCGTTCCATCCGATACAGCGCGGGGTATACCGAGCCTTCTTCAATGGCCACGCCGTTTTGAGTTTGGTCACGCAACCAGCGCACGATGCCGTAACCGTGTCGCGGCCCGAAGGTCAGCGTTTTGAGCACGAGCGCGTCGAGCGTGCCGTGCAGATGATCTTTGAGGAGAGGCATTGGATGCGCCGACGAAGCAATGAATGTAGCCTAGTTGACTAGGGTAACACTACCTGTACATACCCTAGCTGTCAAGGGTACTGATGTCTGGCCGGGCGATTGTCAAATGCTGGCCGACGCCGGTCTTGCGCTCGTGATGCTTCGGCTACCTAACAGTGGCTGCATCAGTTCACAGAATTCGTTGGGCCGACTCAACCCCACAAAAAATTTCGAACCGTTGCGCAAGCTGAACTCGACGGCGTCCCCCATGGTAACCGTGTACAGCGTGCCCTCCTTCATGAGTCGAATGCCCAATCCCGCCCATTTTGGCGGGCTTACGCGACGAATGTCCACCACTTCATCGAGCGCAACATTTTTTACCGGAATGACACCACCCAGCAACACGCGAACATAACCTTTTTGAACGACTAGTCGAATTGACGAAAACAAGAACGCAAGAGCAACTGTGACAACCATCGTGGTAATTGCTACGGCTCGTTGGCCGATCATCCACAGAGGCACCGCTGCCGGCAACATTAGCGCTATCAACAACGCTCCTACAAAAGCGCTGGTTTCGCGAACTTCTATTGATTGCTGATTGGTATTTGAATTGCGCATCGCCTAACGGTGTGAGTTGAGTGAAAGGTAATTGGCCACCAATCAACCCTTTTCAACGATGCCCGGCAGTTGCCGCGCTGTTCGCAATCAGCCACGCAATCGTTCTCGCATCACGCACACCTTCGAAAAAATGCTCCAACGCACGATCAAACACCGACCCCGGTTCGATCGCATCGAACAGTGTGGCGCATGACTGTGTTTTGGCATCATCGGGGCTTCCAAAAATTTCGTGCGCCGAGCGATTGGTAGTAAACATTGCGGCCTCGAACGTCTCGCGAAGTCGGGTACCAAGCACCGGATGCTCCAGGTACGCCACAGCCTCGCTCCGACTCCGAATTGCAAAACGCACCGATCGTGGGCTCGAGCCCAGGCTGGCGCATTGTGGGAAAATGAACCAAATCCAGTGTGATTTCTTCTGCCCGCTTCGCAGTTCGCTCAGCGCTTGCGCATAACTCATCGCTTGCGCCGTTACGAAACGCGCCAGGTCGTAGTGATCACTGTTACTCTCAAGCAGCATTGGGATGCCTCCGGCGGCGAACGCGGAGCCTCTGGCGGTAGCGAACGCGAAGTCTCTGACGATAGCGAACGCGAAGTCTCAACCTACTCGGCAGCGCGACTTTCAGGGGTACAGACAGCGCTCCCAGTTGTGCGCCACGCCTCGCGACATCGTCAGTGGCCCCACCGACGTTTGAGTGGAAGGAACCGATACCGTGATCGTGAGCTTGTTGGCATTTGTCGCGCCTGAAAACGTCGCCGGATACACGACCATTCCCGGATAGGCACCGGTCAATTGCGTGTAGCGCCCCGAAATGGTGAAAGTGCCACTCGAAATCGGCTGATCGAACTCGCCATACGATCCATAGCAACTGCCCGCCAGAATCGTGAGCGTGGTGACACCGTCGCTTGTGCTGAGCGTCGCCTTGTCTGATCCCCAGGCGTTTGACTTGTCCGTCGCGCTCGTTGAGCACGTGCCGGCCGCAACAACCAGCGCAATCGCTACAGCACAATTCAGAGAATTTCTGCCAGGCATCGATCCCTCGAATTCACATTGTCGGAAGGGTTTAAGTCCACGGAATGTCGCAAGGTTCGTGAATGTTCGATAGTTTTTTGCCCAACAGCAACCGTTTTATCTGTCGCACCGATTTCGAGCTGACCGCAAGTGATGCACCGTCAGTTAAACACTTGAACGCCCAAACATGTCACGTATTCTGCGCCGAATTTCCATTCTCGCCCTAACGCTCGTTGCAATTGCGATTCTCGCTTATCTCGTGCGAAATCCCGAAAAGACCACGCTCGACGCGACCGCACGCGCCGGTGCGGCAGGAAAATTTGTCACGCTCTCACAAGGCGTCACACACTACGACATCAGTGGCCCCGATACCGGACGCGCCGTCGTGCTCGCTCACGGCGCATCGGTGCCGTACTACATCTGGGATTCCACGGCCATTGCATTGAGCAATGCGGGCTATCGTGTGATACGCTATGATCGCTTCGGCTTCGGTCTCTCCGATCGCCCCGACGCACAGTACGACAGCACCATGTTCACGCGACAAATCAACGACCTGGCCGATTCACTCAAGCTCACGAAGTTTGATTTGATGGGATTGTCTTTTGGTGGATTTGTAACCGCGCACTACATCGCTTCGCATGCCGATCGAGTGCGTACGTTGACATTGCTCGATCCCGTTGCAGTCGGTAGACGTTTCCCATGGTACATGAAGTTGCCCGTCGTGCACGATTGGTTCATGCAAACATTGGTTGTGCCCACGGCCGCCGACGGACAACCGGGAGACTTCCTGCATCCGGAAAAATTTCCGGGATGGGCTGATCGTTTTCGACCGCAAACCGCGTATCGCGGCATCGGTCGCGCGATGTATCGTACCGGAATCGCAACCGCCGGCGCCGACTACGAAGCGATGTACAAAGCTGTTGGAAAAACCGGCATTCCCGTTTTGTTAGTGTGGGGCCGGCAGGATCCGGTTGTTGCGTTCACGAATGCCGACATGGTGCGCAGTGCAATTCCGCAGGCGGAATTTCTGCCCGTCGATTCAGCGGGGCATTTGCCGGCAATGGAGCAATCGACGCTGGTGAAAGCGAAAATGTTGGAGTTTTTGTCGGCGCACAGCGGAGCACGTCCATAGTTGTCGGTGTAAACTGCTTACGCGCAACGCAACTCACAGCCAAAACGCAGTTACGACCGTCGCATCACGAAAAATCTATCCACAACGGCGAACAACAAAATGCCCACTGCGTACGACACCAAATCCCACACGTCAAATCCGGTGCCGAGTGTGAGCGCACCAAGTTCAGTCGCCCGTAATTTGTCGA
>JBDUAX010000126.1:0-10186 GCA_040004455.1 Gemmatimonadaceae bacterium | reverse complement strand
CTCGCAACATTCAGTTGCACCGTGGCTGCATGATCAGCGATTGCATTCGCTGTGAACAATTGAAGCGGCAGGCCAGGTACTGCCATCTGTACTGTTTGCATTCCTGCTTTCGTTCCCAGTGTCCAACGCGTTTCAACTACGCCGGCGTTGTCAGAAAGAACGTCTGCAGACGAAAGGCGGCCATCACCCGAGGCGGCAAAATGCACGGCAATGAACGGAGCCGGCTCACCCATTTCGTCGGTGACGACAAAATGGACGGGAGCATCAAGCGTAGTTCCGACAACAGCAGTTCCCATTAACGCACCGGCCGTCGAAACAACCGCTGCACTCTGTCGCGTGCTGTCTCCTCCGCTACACGCGGCCACCAAAACGATACCGGCGATATGCGCTCGCGCACTCGTTACCACTCGCCCAAACTGGGTGACGAATTTGACAATCGATTTGCGCGAAAACGATGTCTGCATCTGGCCTGGTATCACGTGGATGGTTCAAAGCTGTACATAGCTGGCGATATCGCAAGAGCGGTGCCGGACTCTGCCGTTCAAGGGGAGCTGGTTTCTAAGCTGTCCACATCGGAGATTCAGGGGCGCCCTTTGTCGACCACAACCCCTCGCAACACGCCATGAACAGCACGCCCGCTTCAGCCCCGTCCCCCCTCACTGTCCTCTCAGAAGAAGAGGAGCTCTTTCGCGCGGCGGTTGCCGAATTGGCGGAATCCGAGGTGAGACCACGAGTGCGCGCTATGGAAGAGGCCGGTAAGATCGAGCCGAGCCTGACTTCGAAATTCGCGGAATTGGGGTTGCTGGGGATCGCCGTGCCTGAGGAATTCGGGGGATCCGACGGCTCTTTGATGATGGTGACCCTCGCGGTCGAGGAGATCAGCAAGGTTGACGCCGCGTCGGCGATCCAGGTGGATGTGCAGAACACGCTGGTCAATTATCCGATCGCCCGGTATGGCACTGTCGCACAGAAGAAGCAGTTTTTGACGCAGTTGTCGTCTGGCACGGTGGGCGCCTATGCCCTCTCCGAGCCGGGTTCGGGATCGGACGCGTTCGCCCTGGCTACACGTGCCGAGAAGGTAGATGGGGGCTGGAAGCTGAATGGATCGAAGGCCTGGATTACGAACGGCGGCGAAGCGCAGATCTTCGTGGTTTTCGCCAACATCAAACCCGAAGCCGGCTACAAGGGCATTACAGCTTTCATTGTGGAGCGCAGCGCCCCCGGCTTCTCGGTTGGGAAAAAGGAAGACAAGCTGGGCATTCGGGCCTCCAGCACCACGTCCCTGCACTTCTCCGACGTTTTCGTACCCGACTCTCAGTTGCTTGGTGAGGCCGGCGTTGGCTACAAGGTGGCAATTGAAACGCTAAACGAAGGGCGCATTGGTATCGGCGCACAGATGCTCGGAATTGCGCAGGGCGCATTGAGCGCCGCGGTTTCGTATCTCAAGGAACGCAAGCAATTCGGCAAATCGCTTTCAGAATTTCAGGGCATACAATTTCAGGTCGCGCAGGTTGCCACAGAGTTGGAAGCGGCGCGATTGCTTGTCTACAATGCCGCGCGTTTGAAGGACGCGGGCCACGATATCGCCCGCGAAGGCGCGATGGCCAAATTATTTGCTTCGCAAATGTGCGAGCGCGTCACTTCACTGTGTGTAGAGCTGTTTGGCGGTTACGGATACACGCGCGAATATCCAGTCGAAAAATTCTATCGCGATGCAAAAATCGGCACTATTTACGAAGGTACGAGCAACATGCAGTTGCAGACCATTGCTCGCGCGGTGCTGAAGTAACGAAAGGCGACGTACACCAAATCTTTCGCACAATGAATTGGCAGCGAATCACCCTTCTGGTGTGTTCGCTGCTTTTTGTTGCGGTCGCGACGCTTTCGCCCGGCGCATATCAAAGCTCGACGGCGACGCCAGCTGGCTTCTGGTGTTTCGCGTGCGACCCGTTGTCGGGCTCCGATGCAATCGCAAACACGCTGATGTTCGTGCCGCTTGGGGCTGCATTGGCAATTGCATTTGGACGCGGTCGAGCCTTGTTCACTGGCGTTTTGCTTTCGATCGGTATCGAAACTCTTCAACACTTCGGAATTCCATCGGGACGCGACTCAAACATCACCGACGTGATGACCAATTCGCTGGGAACTATGTTCGGTTTGCAAATAGTCCGACATTGGCACACGCTGATTGCGCCGTCCGCTCGAACCGCGCGGACACTTTCCGCCGCGAGTGCGAGTTTCATCGTCTTCGTGCTCGCGCTGACCGCGTGGGCGTTGGGTCGCGATGTGAACGAACAGTCAATTGGTAATTTCGAACGAAGTGAACTGCCGTTTACTCCCGGGTTTGGCTGGTATCATGGGTATGTACTGAATACGAATGTGCGCCAGCTCGATTTCGAACACCCGGGTGACGGACCGCTCATTTTGAAAGGTGAACTGGCTGCGGTCGATACCTTCACAGTGCGCGTAGCTCGCCGGGACGAACGCAACGCGCTGGTGCCTTTGCTCTATATCCACAAAACCAATGACACACTGCCGCAATTGATAGTTGGTCAAAGTGGAATTGATGCCCGCGTTAGAATCGCGCTTCGTGCTGCGCGACTGCGATTCGTTGTTCCGGAGTTGATCTTGCCTCGCGCGTTCGCCGATTCGGGAAAAGAAATTCGAACTCTCGAGGTTGTTGTGCGTCCGGAAAGTTGGAGCATTCAATCAGAACGCTCGGGGATAACGGCGAGCGCAACCTTACCGCTTACGCTCGGCTTGGGTTGGACGTTTGTTCAGGGAGCTATTCGGTTGGGTGGAACAGCAAGTGCGTTCATATCGATCGTTTGGATGTGCGTTCTCTTTTTTCCGGTTGGTTTTTGGTCAGCACAGCATGGTAGCCGTCTTGGCGTGGTGGCCGGCAGCTTCGCCTTCGTGCTGGCCACTGCTTTGTGGGTATTGCCCTCATATGCTGGCATCGCGCCAACAACGTTGCTGGAGTGGGTGGAAGCAATCGCAGGGTTTATTGCCGGAATCAGTTGCGCGCGGCTCACGCAACGACGACGTTCTGCACTGTGAATACCCCGGCATCAGACGACGATAGCGTCGAAGCAATGGTTCATACTGCTCGGCACGCGGCTCCGTCGTGGGCCGCGATGACCGTTCGGTCGCGCAGCGAAATAATGGGAAGGTTTCGCGCGGAATTGTTTAAACGACGGGCCGATGCCGCGGCAGTTATCAGTCGTGAAACGGGAAAGCCATTACCTGAAAGCATGATTGCTGAAGTCGCGACCGTTCTTGATGGCGCGCGCTTTCTGGAACGTGTCGCGGAGAAAACCTTGCGCGTCCGAACACGTCGTTCGGCCACTCTCGCGATGTGGCGCAAGAAAATCTACGTGCATCACGAACCATTCGGCGTCGTCGCAATTGTGAGTCCGTGGAACTATCCGTTTTTGTTTACTGCGCTGCACGTGTTGCCAGCGCTTATTGCAGGCAATGTGGTGTTGCTGAAGCCATCCGAACACACGCCTGCAACGGCCGATTTTCTGGGCGAAGTTTTGAGAGCGGCCGGTGTTCCGCCGGAAGTATTTCAAGTCGTACACGGCGAAGGGAAAGCCGGCGCGGCTCTGGTAAATGCGAACATCGATAAAGTGTTTTTTACCGGTAGCGCGCGCACCGGACGAGCTATCGCTGAGGCTTGCGCGTCGCGATTTATTCCTGTTTCACTGGAGCTTGGCAGCAGTGACGCGGCGATCGTGCTTGAAGATGCCAATATTGTGCACGCGGCGAGTGGCATAACCTGGGGTCGATTCACCAACGCCGGGCAAACTTGTGTTGCGCCCAAGCGCGCAATTGTACTCAATGCAATTCACGATCAATTTGTCGCGCAAATAAAGCAGAACGTTGAGCAGCTGCATCTTGGCCAGGCCGATGTTACTGGTACCGATGTCGGGCGTATGATTACCGTCGGCCAGGCAAGAATGCTGAGCGAACAGTTGGCCGATGCGATTGCGAAGGGCGCGACCGTTGCAGCGAGACACGACGTCCCGGCAACCGAAACAAGCGAAGCGTACGCGCCTTTGGTTGTGTTGACCAATGTAACAACCGACATGCGCGTGTGGACCGAAGAAACATTTGGCCCGGTGCTCGCCGTAGTGCGTGCGAGCGATGATGAAGATGCGCTCCGGCAAGCGAACGCAACGCCGTTCGGTTTGAGCGGATCGGTGTGGTCAGCGAGTCGCGAACGCGCACGATCGTTGGCACTTCGTCTTGATGCAGGTGCAGTAGCCATCAACGACTGTGTGATTACGGCCGGCATGCCCGAAGTTCCGCACGGCGGCGTTAAGGAAAGCGGCATGGGACGCGTACACGGAATCGAAGGATTGCTTGAGTGCGTGCGCACGAAGACGGTGGTCGACGACAGAATTACGGGCATGCGCCAGCCATGGTGGTTTGGCTATGGACCGTCGAACAGTTCACGTGTGGATGCGTATCTCCGGCTAACTCATGGTCACGGTTTGCTTGAGCGATTGAGCGGACTGGCGGGTACACTTCAGCTGCTGATTGGCCCCGAGCGACCGATCTAGGCGCTAACACGGCCCTGACACAGCGCTACCACACTACACTGACCAGCTAAGCTCAATTAATGCCAGCGCTGCAACCAATCATCGGTTTTCTTAATTCAGCCCTCACCGTACTCCGTCCAACCGTGTTCGCCGCGGCTGCACTTACGGCAGTTGGTGCAGTGTCCTCATGGGCGGTGCGCACTCGACGTATCGGGCCCTTTACGTCATTTGCGCGACTCACGCGTAAAAGCATTGATCCGATGTTTATGCCGGTCGAACGACGCGTTGTGCGTTTTGGTGGAATGCCTTCTCAAGCGCCTTGGTGGACAGTCGCTGTCGTTGTCGTCGCAGGTTTGTTAATACTGCAAGTAGTTCAGTTTGTGCACGATCAACTGATGATGTTGGCAGCAAACAGTATGGGCGGACCCAGCAAAGTCGCGTTGTTGTTCGTCAGCTGGGTTTTCACCTTTCTGCAATACGCGCTCATTGCGCGCGTGATTTCGTCCTGGGTTGGCGGAAGCCCGCATTCGAAATGGTGGCGTTGGTCGTATCGCTCCACCGACTGGATGCTCACGCCATTGCGCCGCGTTCTGCCAACGTTCGGCGTAGTCGACCTGTCGCCAATGGTCGCGTACTTCGCACTGATGCTGCTGCAGAATTTGATCAATAGTTCGATTTAGCGGTCCGACGCCGCGTTTCCTCGGTACGGAACCCCTTTCCGCTCCAAACGGACCAAGCGATTCTCCACAGGGTATCATTAATCGTGGACTGATTCCTTCGCGAACGACCCAGTCCATTTGTTCCATTCCTTTACGGAGCTCGAGATGCGCAAGCAGTTTCTGCCGTTTGTTGGTGCCGCAATCATCGCCGTCGCTTTGCCATCGGCAACGCACGCGCAGACTGTCGACATCATGGAAACGGCGAAGGCCGCAGGCAATTTCAAGACTTTCGAGAAAGCGGTGGCCGACGCCGGACTGACTGAAACGCTCAAAGGTTCAGGTCCGTTCACTGTATTCATTCCGACTGACGCGGCGTTCGCCAAACTTCCACCAGGTCGTCTGGCAGCGCTGATGAAAGATAAATCAGCACTTAAAGAAGCGTTGCTGTATCACGTTGTCATGGGCACACTCAGCGCCGCCGACATCGCGAAATTAAACGGCAAAGGCAAGAAGACTGCCGAAGGTGGCGATGCACAGATCATGATGATGGGTACGGACATCATGATCAACAGCGCGAACGTAACGAAGGCTGACATCAAAGCTTCGAACGGCATCATTCACGTCATCGATGCAGTGATGTTGCCTCCTGGCAAATAGAGTTGCAGTTGGTCCCGCTTTCAAACGCCCGCATCGCCGTTCGATGCGGGCGTTTGCGTTTGTCTCAACAACGTTGCAGACTTGGGCTTCTCCCTCTCGCCCCGTGCTATGCGCAAAGTCTTATCGTTCGCAATTGTATTCTGCAGTTTCTCGTCGTCTGCGGCAGCGCAGCGCGCGGCTACGATTTCTGCCGATCTCATTGTTACCAACGCGCGTGTTTACACTGCCGATGACGCGCACCCGCAAGCCGAAGCGCTTGCGGCACGCGATGGCAAGATCGTCTTTGTAGGCTCGGCGCGCGAGGCGTTGGCGCTTAAGGGTCCGTCGACAAAAGTCGTAGACGCCAACGGGCGAACCGTGATTCCTGGAATGGTCGACGCACACGCGCATTTCAACGGAATCGCGCAGGCCCTGCGAACGGTCGATCTCACTGACACGCACAGTTACGAAGAAGTTATTGCGCGTGTTGTTGAACGGGCCAAAACTACTCCAAAAGGTGCCTGGATTGTCGGACGCGGTTGGGATCAGAACGACTGGGGGGACACGCGGTTTCCGACGCACGAAAAATTGAGCGCAGCGTTGCCTGACAATCCCGTTGTGCTTACCCGGGTTGATGGGCACGCGGTGCTCGCGAACGCGCTGGCCATGAGAACCGCGAACGTTTCGTCCGCGACCCCTGACCCAACCGGTGGCCGCCTCTTGCGTGACGCAAGCAACAACCCGACTGGTGTGTTCGTTGACAACGCGCAGAATCTTGTTGGACGAACAATTCCTGCGCCAAAGCCAGAAGAAGTGCGCAGCGCACTCAAGGATGCGATTGCAGAATTGCATCGTTGGGGTTTAACTGGCGTGCACGACGCGGGTGCGAGTCGTGCGCAAATCGACATGTACGAAACAATGGCGAAAGCCGGTGAGTTGGAGTTGCGTCTCGACGCAATGATTTCCGACGATTCCGCAGCGCTCGTTCACTATTTCGCACTTGGCCCTCGTTCAGCATTGTACGGCGGTAAACTCTGGGTGCGCAGCGTCAAATTGTATGCTGATGGCGCACTTGGTTCGCGTGGCGCAGCGCTGCTTGAGCCGTATAATGACGATCCGAACAACATTGGATTGTTGGTGAGCCCACCAGTGCACATTCGCGAAGTTGCCGAACGTGCGTTGAAAGCCGGATTTCAGGTGAACACGCACGCCATTGGTGATCGTGGCAATCGTATTGTGCTTGACGCGTACGAAGCTGCGTTGAAAGCAGTGCCAACGGCCGATCATCGGTTTCGCATTGAACACGCGCAGATTCTCGCACCCGACGACATTCCACGATTCGCAGAGCTCGGTGTCATTCCGTCAATGCAAGCGAGTCACCAAACGAGTGACATGTATTGGGCCGAGAAGCGTCTTGGGCAAACGAGATTGTTGGGTGCATACGCGTGGCGTTCGTTGCTGGCCAGCGGTGTGGTGATTCCCAATGGCAGCGATGCACCGGTTGAGAAGGTCAATCCGCTCATCTCATTTCACGCGGCCGTTGCACGACAGGACGCCAACAATTGGCCCGCTGGTGGTTGGTTTGCCGACCAGAAGATGACGCGCGAAGAAGGCTTGCGCAGCATGACAATTTGGCCGGCGTACGCTGCGTTTCAGGAGAAAGAACTCGGATCGCTCACAATCGGGAAATTTGCCGACTTCGTGATTCTCGATCAGGACATCATGCGCGTGCCCGCCGACATGATTCTGAAAACGAACGTGTTGAGCACGTTTGTTGGCGGCAAGGAAGTGTACGCGCGCAAGAATACTCCCTGAGAGTTGATTGATGCGCATTGTTTCACTGCTTCCAGCAGCTACCGAAATCGTTGCATTCCTGGGCGCTACCGAACACCTCGTTGGCATCACGCATGAGTGCGATTTTCCGTCGGTCGTCGCATCGCGCGCGCGCGTCACGAAGAGCGCCATTCCTCGTTCGAGCGATCCCGCAGAAATTGACGCAGCCGTTCGCGAGCAATCCGGGGAAGGACACGCGCTGTTCACGATGGACGAGCGATTGATTGCGGCGTTGCATCCAACGTTGATGCTGACGCAGGAGTTGTGCGATGTTTGCGCCGTGCGCGAATCAGATGTGCGCACACTTGCGAGTAAACTGCAAGGTTCACCTCCGGTCATCACACTCGGCGGCACCACCATCGAAGGAATTCTCGCGGACGTGAGAATGGTGGCCGATGCACTTGCCGTTCCCGATGAAGGGGAGGAATTACTGGCGGGTTTGCGCAACCGAATGCGCAGAATTCACGACACGTTGAAGAGCGAACGGGCACCACGTCCGCGTGTTGCGCTCATTGAATGGACGAACCCAGTGTATCTCGCAGGTCACTGGGGCCCCGAACAGATTCAGCGCGCTGGTGGTCGCGACGTTGCCGGAACCGCGGGCGCGCATTCAGTCGCGGTGAGACTTGAATCAGTTGCGAGCACCGATCCGGAAATCGTTTTGATTGCGCCTTGCGGTTATAACCTCGCGCACGCGAAGGCCGAGGCGATGGAACTATTGAAAGATCCGAATTGGAGTTGGCTGGCTGGCCGGCAGGTTTGGGCGCTCGACGCGAACGGTTTGGTCAGCCGCCCCGGCCCGCGCGTCGTGGAAGGAATCGAAACGATGGCGCGCATTTTCAATCCGACATTGTTCAGTGCAATCGACCCCGTCCACGCCGTTCGCGTTGCTTGAACTGGCAATAGGATTGCCTGTCTATCCGACCCAGACTTTCACCGCCACCGCACACAGAAAGACAGCGAAACCACGGCGCAGAATGTTGGGGTCGGCGTTCTGCGTAATAAGCGAACCGAAGTACACGCCGATTGCGAGGCCGGTGGCAATCAACAAGGACGCACGAATATCAATTTCTCCCACCTTGTAATACGACCAGACGCCAAGTATTCCAACCGGAAGTAGCAAAGCTCCAAGAGAAGTGCCGACTGCCCGCTTGATGTGCATATCTGCGAAATACATCAGTGACGGCACGATAACGATGCCGCCACCAATTCCGAACATGCCGGAGAGAACTCCGCCCAGCAATCCGATTGCGAGAAAGACGATCGTCATGGCTCAACCTTTTTTCGGTGTTTAGTTTAGAACACATGTTAACAGACAACTCGTTCGCGTTTCTCAAACGGCTTCTGGATACGCCAGGACCGTCCGGCTTTGAAAACGCTCCCGCCAAGGTCTGGCGCGAAGAAGCCGCCAAGTTCGCCAAAGTGCGTTCCGACGTCGTTGGCAACAGTATCGCGACCATCGAAGGTGGCGGTGGTCCAACCATCATGCTCGCTGGTCACATCGACGAAATCGGCGTCATCATCACTTACATCGATGACAACGGGTTCGCCTTTATCGATCCAATCGGCGGCTGGGACCCTCAGGTTCTCGTCGCGCAACGCATTCGCTTCCTCGGGCAGAAGGGGGACGTGCATGGCGTGATCGGCAAAAAGCCCATTCACCTTATCAAGCCCGAAGAACGCGAAAAGGCTTCCAAGATGACGGACCTTTGGGTTGACATCGGAACCTCCACGCGCGCGGAAACTCTCGAATATTTGAACGTTGGTGACGCTGGCGTGGTCGATTCGCGTTTGCTGGAACTTCCCAACGGTCGCATCGTTTCGCGCTCCATCGACGATCGCATTGGCGCGTTCGTGGTTCTCGAAGCGTTGCGTCGCTACTCGGAGAATCCTGGCGCCGCTCGCGTGGTTGCCGTTGCTACAACACAAGAAGAAATCGGTTACTCCGGCGGCGGCGCACGTGCTGCTGCGCACACAGTGAGACCGCAAATGGCCATCGCAGTGGATGTGACGTTTGCGACCGATCACCCCAGCGTCGAGAAAAAGGAAGTCGGCGATCACAAACTCGGCGGCGGACCAGTGCTTACGCGCGGTTCCGTAGTTAGTCCGGTTGTTTTTCGTCTGCTCAAGCACGCCGCCGACGCATCGGGAATGCCTTACACTTTGCACGCAGCTGGCCGCGTAACGAGTACCGACGCCGACGCTATTCAGCTAACGCGCGAAGGTGTTGCAACGGGACTCGTTTCAGTTCCGAATCGCTACATGCATTCGCCAAACGAGATGGTGGCGCTTGAAGATGTGCACCGCGCGGCCGATCTCATTGCGGCAACCTGTCGTCTCGTTACCAATGAAACCGATTTTACTGCGCGTTAGTTTTTCGCGCAATTAACCGCCGAGAATATTTCCGAGAAGTCGCTGCGCCGCTGCAGCGACTTCTTCGTTTTGATCGTTCGACAACACTTCCAGGGTAGGAACGGCCGCGTGCCCGCGCGCGGCCACCAACGCCTCCAG
>JBDUAX010000547.1:0-3032 GCA_040004455.1 Gemmatimonadaceae bacterium | reverse complement strand
TCGATTCCAAGAACGGCAGCGGAGGCCACAGCAGCAAGCATGGAGGCATTGTAGCGCTCTGAGACCTATGTGCGACATCGAAACACTGCGCGTCTCACCTTTTGCTTGCGGCACGGAATTCCGAATTCGGGGTTAACGAACGGAATTTTGGCCGACGTGAACGGCGAACGTGAAACGACAGGACCGATAGCACGTCATCGTAACGGTTAATACGTAAACAGATGGATTGAGTGGTCAAGGCCGTTCGTCGTGGTTTGTTCTTCATCTGTAAGCGGTATTTGTTAACTGCGTTTTGGTTTAGTGTTGCACGTGATACGCAAGGGCCGTTAACACGTGTACGATGTACGTGAACAGACGTTCCTCGCGAGCGACTGGCGGCCTCGTGGTTCGTTTGAGGGTGCTGGTGCAGCACACGCAGACGATCGCGTTGCACGAAGTGAATGAATTGCGGTTGCGGGACTAATACTCTCCCTTCGCAGTTGCTCCCGAAAACGAACGACGACGTCGCCAATCGTGCCGTTGCGCTTGCCCCCCCACCCCGTCCCGCGGTACCTTCGCCCGCATGAAAACTCTTCACTCTGCATTCTCAGTTTTGGCTGTTGCACTCATTGCCTCGGGGTGCTTCCACAAATCCTCGGCGGTAAAAATGGTCGCCCCCATCCCCGTCGTCTCGGGTAAACCGCGCCCCGTTTTCACGCTCCGGCAAATCGACGTCAAACTTGGCACCGGCACTCTCGCGCGACCGCGTGCGTGCTTCTACGCGAACTACACTGGTTGGCTCACCAACGGCAGTAAATTCGATTCCTCACGCGACACAATGCCCAACGGCAAACCCAAATCGCCGATTTCATTCGCACAAGGTGCGCGCCGAGTAATCGCGGGCTGGGATATCGGCTTTGAGGGAATGCGCGTTGGCGGACAGCGCCGCTTGTTCATTCCGTATCAACTCGCGTATGGCGAGAATGGTCGCCCGCCGGCAATCCCGGCTAAGTCCGAACTCATTTTTGATATCGAACTGATGGCGATCGCCGACACGTTGCCGCGTGCTGAACCAACTCCGCGCGGACAAACAGCACCACCACCACAATGCCCAACGTGGGCCGCGGTGAGCGCGCGCTGAATCAAGAATCGAATTCCGGTAGACAAAACGCGACGCGTGAAAAGTTCTCAGACGTCGCGACAATCAATTCGGTCGAACTTCGTTTTTTGAAAGCGACTCGTCTTTCGCAATCAATCGAACGGCCGTGTTAATTCACCGCAACAATCGTGATATCAAAAATCAACGTCTTGTTCTTGCCAATCGATGGCGAGCTTCCTTCGGCACCGTAAGCCAGCCCGGAACCGATCACGAGACGGCGCTTGCCACCGACTCTCGCCCCTTGAAGCCCCAGGTTCCAGCCTTTAATGACATTCGCCTGGCCCAGTGGCGAAACCACAAACGGCGCACCGCCAACGTTTGAATCGAACTGAGTACCGTCGGCCAGCCAACCCGTGTAGATAACCGAAACTGCTTTCCCAGCAATTGCTTCAGTGCCTGTTCCGACAATGACGTCCTGATAGTACAAGTTCTCTGCCTTCGTCTGCATTGCTGCAATGTTTACGCCCAGTGCGGACGCATATGTCTCAGTAGCTGGAGTCGATGCTACTTCCGTGTCATCGCCGCACGCATTCGCCACCACGGCAAGAAATACAAACGCGCAACTCAGGCGCGCGCGACGAAAGAACTGAGTGGGTAGAGACATGACGCGATGGAGTACGAGTGGCTATCATGGTCGGCAGGCATTCTTCCCCGACGACGGAACACCCCTAAGATAGTCGCACGTCCAACTCTGCAATGACAGTCACCGCCGAATACGCAGCCAAGGGTTTGCCTCCCGTCCCAACACCGACGGGGGCTGCGCACGACGATGCGACCCAATTTCTGCTCGAACTCGCTCGTACTTTGCATGTGCACGGGACCCCCGCCAACCGACTCGAAACCGCCCTCGAAAACGTCGCAGTGCGACTCGGTCTCGACGCGCAATTCTTCTCAACGCCCACGAGCATCATGGTCGGTATTGGGCATAGTCCGCATCAGCACGTGCATCTGCTGCGCGTCGAACAGGGCGCGCCAAATCTCGGGCACCTTTCGCAGCTAAGCGACATCACACGCGACGTCGTGGAAGGAAAGAGTAACCCCGTCGAGGGCCTGCGACGCATCAATGAGTTACAAAGCGCGCCGCTTCGCTGGCCGATTTCGTTGCGATTGACTGCGTATGTTCTTTCTTCGGCGGCGATCGCGTGCTTCTTGAGAGTCAACGCAATTGATGTTGCAATTGCGGCCTTGCTCGGGTTAGTCACCGGCTGCGTAGCACTTGTGTCAACGCGTCGTGAATCGTGGTCGCACGGGTCTGATATGTTGACCGCGTTCATCGTTTCGACGCTCGCTTTCACGTTTGATGCGCTCACGCACAATCAATCGGGTTACGCCACATCGTTAGCTGGATTGGTTGTGTTGCTGCCAGGTCTCACGCTCACCGTTGCGCTTACGGAACTATCGACGCGTCATCTTTCGTCCGGAACTGCACGTTTGATGGGCGCGCTCGTTGTCTTTCTCGGACTCGGCTTCGGCATTGCGTTGGGTGCGCGGTTGGGTGGGGTGATTGGCAATTCAATTGCGCCGAATTTTGGAATTGAGACCATTGCGTCCTCGATGAAAGCAGCAAGCACAGTCGTCTCGAGCAACCTTCCCGCCTGGACTGAATGGGCCGCGCTGTTAATTGCACCCCTTTCGTTCATGGTGCTGCTCAACGCCGAACGGCGTGACGCGGGACCGATCATGATTGTTTGCATTGTGGCGTACATCACTTCACAGCTCACCGGAAAATCGCTTGGCGAAGAACTGGGTGCATTTCTGGCGGCGTTGGTCGTGAGCGCAGGCAGCAACGTCAGCGCACGAGTCATGCGTCGCTCGGCACTGGTTACCGTGACCCCTGGTTTGTTGATACTCGTTCCTGGAAGCATTGGCTTTCGAAGCGTTACATCGATGCTGG
>JBDUAX010000546.1:0-3038 GCA_040004455.1 Gemmatimonadaceae bacterium | reverse complement strand
TGAAATTGAGATCGGCTTTGCGCAGCAATTGATGTGCTTCTTTGACAGCCGCGTTCCCTTTCTCTGCTTCTTCACCGATTGAAAGCAGGCCAACGCCCGGAGAGGTGCGGCCGAGCAGATGTCGCGCGTAGACGTCACCCAGTCGAGCGAATTGCACCAGCTCTTCAGCTTTGCAATCAACGTTGGCGCCGGCGTCGAGTACGAGAACCGGGTTGCCCGATGTTGGAAAAATCGCTCCTATGGCAGGCCGAGTGAGTCCCGGATGCAATTTGAGCAACACCGTTGACGCGGCCATTTGCGCCCCAGTGTTTCCGGCGGACACGAAGCCCTGCGCGTGCCCTTCGACGACGCGACGCAGGCCAATGACCATGGAGCTTTGTTGTTTGCCGCGCAGAGCAGCGGTAGGCTTGTCGGTCATCTCAATGACGTCGGGCGCATCGATAATCGACACGCGTTCACGCTGCGGCGTCAGAGATGACAGTTCACCCAGAAGAAGCGCATTGAGTTCGGCTTCAACAACAGCGGACCGTCCAACCAGCTCTATTTCGAAATTCGGGTGCTCCGCGAGAGCGCGGAGTGCGCCGGCGATGGGGGCCCGGGGGGAATGATCGCCCCCCATGGCATCCACGGCGATGCGCGCCAAGCTTACGCTTCCTGCGCGGCTACTCGCTGCTCACCCGCGTAATATCCGCATTCTGCGCAGACATGATGCGGACGCTTCATAGCGCTGCACTGCGGACACGATTGAATAACGATGGCGGGCGCAACTTTGTGCGTGTTGCGGGCGCGCTTTTTTCGCTTGCTGGTACGTCGCTTTGGAACGGCCATGGTGCGTAACCCTGATGTAGCGAGACAGAAAAGCCGTCAGGAATTCACGTCGCGCGTTGCGCGGAGCGTATCCCATCGGGGATCGATGGACGGCGCACAGTTGCATGCACCGGTATTACGGTCGGTTCCACAAGTAGCGCAGAGGCCGAGACAATCTTCACGACAGAGAGCGAAGCCCGGAACAGCGAGCAGCCACTCCTCACGAACAGCGGGACGCAAATCCACTTGACGCGCACCCGGTGGCAGCGGAACAACGTCATCTTCTTCGGCTTCGTCGGTACCCGACTCGGCGAACAAAATCTGCAGTTCTTCTGACACTGGCACGGCCACGTCGACCAAACAGCGTCGACATGTTGCGGCGGCTGTTCCTGCAAAATGGCCGCTGAAGTAAAAGCGACCATGTCCAGCACCTGAGAGCCTTCCAGTTACATGCACTCCCTCTTGAAGCGGGCGCGTGTCACTGGATTCCCACACCGGATCGGCAGCATCGAGGAAACCATCTACGCTCTCAGCGTGCGCTTCCAGACTTCGGATGTCAAAATACAACATAGCCATGAAAAGTAGACTCGAAGGGCCACACACACAAGTGCGGGCCACTTCGAATTAGAGCCGTTTAAGTGCGCGCCCCAGCGTGACTTAGAGCGTGACTGGCGGGCGCAATGGTAGCTTAGCCGGCGCTGGCCAACTGGTATCCCGCAAAAAAGAATCCAGCCTCAATAGCTGCGTTTTCGTCGGAGTCGGAGGCGTGAATGGCGTTCCGCCCCTTCGACTCGGCGTACAGCTGACGAACCGTCCCCGGAGCGGCCTCGGCTGGATCGGTGGCGCCGATGACCTTGCGAAGCGTCGCGACGGCGTCGGAGCGCTCGAGCACCAAAGGCATGCAGAAGCCGCTGCTCATGAACTTGACGAGCTCGGCATAAAATGGGCGGCCCTTATGTACGGCGTAGAATTCACCGGCTTGCGTTTCGCTCATGTGAAGCACTCGCGCGGCTTTCAATGTGAAACCTTCGGCTTCGAGCAGCGCGACAATGAGCCCGGCTTTACCAGCACCGAAGGCATCCGGTTTGACGATCGTGAGTGTGCGATTTCCAGCCATGTCAGTGTTGGGTTCAGGTTCCAATCAATTTGCGAACGATGTCGCCGCGAGTGAGAAAGCCAACGAGCGTGCCGTTCTTCACCACGGGAACGCGGTCCACATCTTTGTTGAGCATAAGAGACGCCACCTCGGCCAGCGGCTGTTCGGGTGCGACGCACAGAACCTGTCGGGTCATGACGTCGCGAACCGTGCGTTTGGCCGTTGCTGGTGGTGGAGACGGCGCGTTGCCGCCTGCGCGCGGAAGATAATGACTTAGCAGGTGTCGGAGCAGCTCGCGTTCGCTGAGCAGGCCGACGACACGATTCGTTTCGTCGACGACGGGCAGCGCACCGACCCCTGACCGCACCATGTCGAGCACTGCTGCGCGGATTGGCGTGTCGGGATCGATGGTGCGTGGGCTCCGACTCATCAAGTCGCGAACGGTGAGTTCAGGGCGAATAGTCCAGCTTACGAGCTCCGGAAGCGACGACAGCTCACGTGCTGATGTCGCCTGGGCAATGGGTGTTACGCGCGCCGGATTCGCGAGAAAACGCGCGAGCGAACCAACGAACTGCAAATTCCTTGCGGCAAGTTTTGGTGGAGCGACAATGAGCGCAACAATGCGCGCAATTTGAAATTCATCACTGTCGCCCAAGTCACGGCGCAGTGGTTTCGGCGCGACTCCGATGGCCGCTGCGAAATCCTTCGCGGCGTCGGTACGGTAATGCAGAATGAACGCGCGGTCGGCTATGCCGATGATGTCTTCTGCGCGCGCTTCTTCGATGCGTTCAACTAGTCGATCGTGATTCGCAAGCAAACCCTGATTCTCAAGAAGTTGCGCGAGTTGCAGAGCGGCATCGGCGATGGTTGGTGCCATCATCGGTACCAAGCAACGGCCTTCGGGAAAGAGTTCTGCGAGACGCAGGAAACTCGTGGCCGCCAGGAGAAACTCGCCCCGCTGCTCGTGCGACTTCGCGAGGAACCAGTGCGCGCGATAGCTCGGGTGATAGACGACGAGCTTCTGCGTGCGCTCGGTGATCCAGCGCGGCTCTGCGATCAGCGGCACCGTGCCGTGGATGTTGCCCTTGTTCGTCTTGACGTCGATCGGCACCCGCAACAGCTCGGTCCCGAGCGG
>JBDUAX010000545.1:0-3040 GCA_040004455.1 Gemmatimonadaceae bacterium | reverse complement strand
CGCGGAAACCGATATCCGCCGCTGAAGATGAAATTGTAGTAAATGCTCGTGCACGCAGCGCCAAGTTTCGCGCGTGGAAGCGCGCTGAATAATGCCAAAAGCAAAAGCGCGAAGGCCCTTGAAGGGTCGCACACTCGTAGCGCTCTCCCTGGTTGGGCTGGTCGGCATCTCTGCAATTGTCATCTGGCGACGCACGCGCGCCGTTGAAGAAGCGAAATTCATTCGCGATTTGACTGCGGAAAAACGATCGCTCATTTCGCAACGAACGACGCTGGTCAGCGAACTCAGTACGCTTACGAATCGCGCACACATTGTCGCCGCCGCCGAAAAGCGATTGGGGATGCACGTGGCAACGGAATTGGAGGTACGCAACCTGCCCCCCCAGATGTCGCGCGAACCGGCGGCTCGTGACAGCGCTCCGCATGACACCGCTCGATGACGAGCTTCGCGAGTAGCTCTGGCCATGAAAACGCGGAGGTTATCAACGTCGCGCTGGTCAATCGCACGCGTGCGGCACTCATACACGCAGGGTTGGTCCTTTTTGCATTGGCAATTATTGCGAAGGCCATTCAGGTGCAAATCCTCGACGGAAGGTTCTGGTCGGAGAAAGCCGCGCGCCAACATATCGCCGAGAGTTCGTTGCCGGCGCCGCGTGGCCCGATTCTCGATGAACGCGGGTTTGTGTTGGCCGAGAGTCGCGAGCTGGTTCAACTGAGCATTGCCCCTCGTGAAGTTCGGCATTCACCCAAGCAGGACGATCGTCCGGTACTCGCACGTGAATTGAAAGGGCTTGGTGTTTCACGCGAGGTTATTCGCTCGGTGATGGATACCAACACCAAGTGGATTTCGATTCCCAAGTACTTCGGCACGCGCGATGCGCAGACAATTCTCGAGTTGCGTCGCGGTATTCATCCGGTGTATGTGATGCAGCGTCAGGTCTCCGCATCCGATGGATTGAAGCGCGTTATCGGTGTACTGGACAACACCGACCAGGCAGTTGGTGGCATTGAGCAGGCGTTAGACGATCAGTTGCGTGGCGAAACGGGAATGCAATCGAAATTGCGCGATGGACGTGGCAACACATTCGATACGCCGTCGCTGCGGGGCTACGACGCGACGCCAGGTCGTACCGTCAAGCTGACAATCAATTCCACGTTACAGGAAATCACTGAACGCGAGTTGGCGTTGGCATTGCAGCGCACAGGAGCGAGCGGTGGCGACGTAATTATTATCGATCCGCGCGACGGGTCGGTGCTGGCGTCGGCCGGTTTGCGAAATGGCAAAACACCACTCGGCAACACCCCAATCTCGGAAGGTTACGAGGCGGGTTCTGTTCTCAAACCGTTTGTCGTGTCACGGTTGCTCGATTTGGGAAAAGTGACCCCCGATGAGGTTGTGAACACTGAAGGCGGAAAATTCAAATACAAAGGCCGCTCAATCGAAGACGAGCACAAACGCGATTTCATGCCAGTGCGCGATGTCATTCGTTTTTCGAGCAATATCGGTATTGTAAAACTTGCGACAAATAACTTCACGCAGTCGCAGGAATACGAAATGTTGCGCGATTTCGGATTTGGTGTGCAACCGGGCACGTCATATCCAGCGGAATTTCGCGGCCGGGTGGCGCTGCCAAAAACCTGGAGCAATCAGACTGCGGCGTCGCTCGCGATGGGATACGAAATCGCGGTGAGCCCGCTGCAACTGGCGATGGCTTACGCGAGTGTTGCGAATGGGGGCGAGTTGTTGGAGCCGGCGCTGGTGCGGGAAATTCGCGATCCCGACGGCAATATTGTGTATCAGCACGAACGGCGCGTGTTGCGGCGCGTGATGAAGCCCGATGCCGCCGAAAAGATGCGTGCTATTCTGGAATCAGTTGTTGACAGCGGAACTGCAACGGCGGCCGAACTCAAAACGTTCGATGTGGCCGGGAAAAGCGGCACGGCGCGGCGCGTGGATCATGGGAAGTATCGCGAGGGTTTGTACAATGCGACGTTTGCCGGAATGTTTCCTGCGAAGAAGCCGCAATATGTGATTGTTGCGCGCCTCATCGATCCACAAGGAAAGATTTTTGGTGGATTGGTATCGGCGCCAGTGGTGAATCGCATTCTGCAGCAGGCGGTTGCGACGCGCGATGTGCAGCTCGATCGCGGTGCGTTGGCTGAGGCCGCACATCCGGCACCGGCGTTAATCGATTCGGCCGCAATTAAAGCTGCTGCAAAAGCCAAGGCCCTTGCGTTGAAGTCGCCGGCGAAAGTGAGCACTGTTCCGCTCGTGCTCGATACAGGCGTGCTCGAGGTTCGCGTTGCGCCCACCGTGAAGCTGCCACCAACGACGAGTGTCTTGATTGCGTTGCCGTTTGTGAACACGCCCGTGCCCGCGCCCCTCGCGGAGCCGCGCGTTGTGCCAAACGTTCACGGACTCGATTTGCGCGATGCGGTGCGCACGTTACAAGCGGCAGGCTTTCAAGTGCAATTGAGCGAAAAGAAAACCGGTCACACAACCCCTGCTGCGGGGTCGCTGGCGAAGCCAGGATCGACCGTTTTGCTCGAGACCGCGCGATGAACACAGTTTCGATGGAGAAAATTGTTGATGCATTGCGCCTTGCGGGACTTCTTGTCTCGCAAGATGACGAGTTACCCGCAACGATTTCCGGATTTGTTGACGACAGTCGTCGCGTTATTGATGGCGCTGCATTTGTCGCCGTGCACGGCCACGCTCAGGACGGGCATGACTGGTTGGAGGCGGCCGCTTCGCGCGGTGCAACGTGCGCTATTGTTGAAGATCCATCGCGCACGCTGCTGCCGACACTGGTTGTGCGCGATGGTCGTAGCGCCGCGGCCGTTGCGGCAGCAGCGTTTTACGATTGGCCTGCTCGGGAACTGACGTTGGTTGGCGTGACGGGCACGAATGGAAAGACGACAACTGTTGGATTGCTGCGCCATGTACTCGATAGTGAAGCGTCGCGATCGGCGTCAATTGGAACGCTCGGCGTGTTAATCGGCAGTGCGGGCGTTGCGTTTCCCGGCGGTGACGGACTCAC
>JBDUAX010000544.1:0-3055 GCA_040004455.1 Gemmatimonadaceae bacterium | reverse complement strand
GAATTCGGTGGAATGTCGAGTTCCGATCCGCGCGACACGTCGAACATGCGAAGTATTGTGCGGTGCTTCGGCACAAAGCCTTTCGGATAGAAGTAGATCGCCATTTCAACCTGGCTGTCTTTGTACTCCTGGCCATTGGCGTGCATGTGAACTTCCCATCGAATGCGCGAACCTGGCAGCATCAACTTGCCGGCGTCTTCGTTGTAAATCTGTCCCGTTTTTCCAACCGCCCATTCCATGAACAAACCGGCGTTCGACTGGTGATCGTGCGCGGACATTGCGAGTCCGGTTACACCATCGGGTTCGTCCTGCACGAGATACGCGAGCGCGTGGTGAACAATTTTGCGATCCTGATCACGCGCGGGTTTCACTTCGATGGCGCGCACCCAACGCGGTTCTGTTACGCCGGTTTCAACAACGGGGCGAAACCATTTGTCCTGCGTGTGTGCGGCGAGTGAGTATGGCTTCGACTTGATGATGAGGTCAGGTTGCTGATTCAGTTTCTCCGCGAGTTGCCAGCGATTTGGATCGGGGAACTTGATTGGTGACGGCATGTCTTTCGGATCGCCCAGGGGTGATCCCGCGTTCACCCAATCAACGATCTTCGCAATTTGCACATCACTTAAAGAGCGATCGTTCTTGAAGGCTTGAATGCCAACTGTTTTATCGATGTGCCACGGCGGCATCAGGCGCGCGGACACTTTGTTTTTGATGCGCGTCGAATATTTCTTCGCGTCTTCGTAGGTGAGCAGTGAAATCGGCGCGATGGAGCCCGGCTGATGACATTGCTGACAGTTTTGCTGGAAAATTGGCGCGATGTCTTTCGCGTACGTGACCGTCGCGTCGTGAACGACCGGCGCGTTTGATGATGTTGGCGCAACGCGATTCGCGAATGTCACGTTGGGCGTTTGCGCAGCGAGTGTTGTCGCAAGCAGCGTTGACGAAGCGACGGCGACAGCGCGAATGATTGTTCGTGTTTTCATTGTCATCACGTTTATGGAGTAACCGTTACGCGCACAAATGCGTTCGTCCAGCAGCATTGTGCGTGTCCTGCGCCTGTCACGGGTGAATCGTTTGCGCGAACGCGAAGCAGGTATTCCCCGGGCATGCTGAATGATGCGTTGGTACTTGATGTGCCGCCCGTTGGTGTGAGAACTGCGGCCTTCGGACTGAACGTTACGTCTCCCGGTCCTTGATGTTTAAACCATGCGAGCGTGACCGGTGCAGCGGAACGCGCGATTGGCTCTGCTCGGCCGTCGTCTTTCACGAACAGTTTGATGGCGAGTGGTTTGCCAACGGTCGCGGTCATCATGCTGCTGGTGATGCCCAGTGGGCCCATGCCCGCGGGGCCGCCTTCGGTGAAGCTGACGGATGGTGGGGTGTCGTCGGCCGATGCTTCCCCTTCGATGGCGTCAATTTGCCACTGTTCGGAGAGGCTGCCCGGAATCGCGTAGGTCTGTCCGCGGAATTTGATCGTCCAGATGACTTTTTTGTCGACCGGAAAATTCGCGGGGACGACGACGGCGAATACGCCGTAGTGACGACGCGGCGCGAAGTGCGTGGGTTGGCCCTGGTTCTGTGCGCCGGGCGAAATGAAGTTGTTTTCGCCAATGGGAATGTCGGGCTCTTCGACCTGATTGCGATTGAGAAAGCCGAATGAGAGCGAGAAGGTGCCGTCTTTGTTTTTGTACCAGCCTTCGAATGCTGGAGTGACTGTTTGGCCGGCGGGCGCGAGCGGGGCGAGGGAGAGCTGGGCGTCGCTGCGCGTTGGGGTCAGGGTCGCGGTGGCGAGGGCCGAGGCGAGTATCAGGACCGCTGGGGCCAGAGTCAAACGGGACTTTGGGGTCGGATTCAAACGGACGGCACTCCGAAGGCGCGTGATGCGAGTCATTAGGTGAGGCAGGAGGGTGCGGAGCGACGGGATTTTGGCCTCCCCAATAAGGGACGGATGGGAGGGGGGCGCAAGGGTTGTGGTGTGCGGAAACCCATGAAGAATCATTAGCCTTCCAGCGAAGGAGTAATGATACGCTTAACTCCGACCTTGATGTGCTAAACTCACCCCATAAATCAGCCACTGGCTATGTCGCGAGTTGGTCTTCAAGAAATTGCATTTGACGAGCAAGACGCGAACTTATTTCTGGTCGACGATGCGCGACTTCGCGCTGACGCCCTCAGACACTCTGTCCTTCCACGCCTTCGCGTAGTAGCGAACAAGGCCATTGCGCGCATTCGGGAAGTCTTTGAAATCGAGGTGTTCACTGATTGTCGATGTTGTTGAATCCGATGTGAGCACGCGGGCGGCGGAACTAAAAGTGCGTGTAATGCCGGCAATACGCTGGCAGGTTTTTGAGCGAGATCGTTGGAGATGCCTGGCATGCGGGCGTCCACTATCACATCAATCTCTGCTTCCCGAAGCAAATTGATGTATTCGTCGAGCGATCGCTTTTCGTATCCGATGGTGTGCAGAGAGGCGGGCATCAGTAGAATCAGATCGAATCGGTACGTCAGCGCAAATTGAGTGCGAGGCATCTCACGGGGCGACGCTTAACGAACTGACGAATTCGTTCATGCGATTTACTTAACGAAGCGCATTAATCTCTACTCCTTCACCGGCCCAAACACTTCCGCGTCCGTCACCACACACGACGGCAACGCAGCATCCAGCGTCCACGTAATCCCGCCACGAAACACTTCCGGAAATTCCGACGCACTCGTCCATCGCTTAATTGTGCAAACTTCATAATTCACCAACCACACTTCCCTCAATCCATGTGCGAGATACGCCGCGCGCTTGCGGTGCCGATCAAGCTTGGCTGTTGATTTGCTCAACACTTCAACCACCAACAACGGTGGCGGCATGTCCTGCCAGGGCATATCGTCAAATTCCGGCGACGGATAAATCGCAATATCCGGCTCAAGCCACGTCGTCTGCGTGATGTACACGCCACCGGGCGACAGCCGACGCCATCTCGCGTGCGCACGACACCAAATAGCGAGCTCCACGAACAATCGGCCGGCAACCCCCTGATGCCCACCTGAAGGCATGGCCGTCACA
>JBDUAX010000125.1:0-10299 GCA_040004455.1 Gemmatimonadaceae bacterium | reverse complement strand
CGAAGAAATATCCGATCATCGCGAACGTGTATCCGGGTCCGCAAACGGAATCGGTCACGGGTGCATTCAATGCCGGTGGTGGCCCGCAACAACTCGCACAACTCGGCTTCATCGTAATCCAGATTGGCAATCGCGGTGGTACGCCAGCGCGTTCGTCAGCGTATCAGGACTTCGGTTACTTCGACATGCGCGATTACGCGTTGGCCGACAAGAAAGCCGGCATCGAACAGCTCGCGTCGCGCCACAAGTGGATCGACATTGAACGCGTTGGAATTTTCGGCCATTCCGGTGGCGGATTCCTTACGGCCGCAGCGTTGTTGCTGCCACCGTTCAATGAGTTCTTCAAAGTTGGTGTAAGTGAGTCGGGTAATCACGACAACAACATTTACAACAACAACTGGGCCGAGCAGTACCACGGGCTGAAGTGGGTGGCCGCGAGTGATACGGCGCGTCTCACTGCCGAAGCGCGTTCGAAAGGACGCACTGCCGATTTCGTCGCCGGTGCTGCGATTGCGACGGAAGAATTTGGTGGTCGCGCCGGTCGGGCGAACGGTGCTGGAGGCTTGGTCGGGGGCGGTCGTGGTGGCGGTGGCGGTGGCGGTCGTGGTGGACGTGGCGGCGGCGGCGGCGGTGGCGGCGGCGGCGGTGGTGGTGCGGCTGGCGGTCGTGCCGGCGGAGCTGCAACCGATGCTGCGGCAACAACTGCGGTTACTGGTGCAGCGGCCAAACCAGATAGCGTGTTCTGGATTTACGTGCCAACCAACATCGACATTGCGAACAATTTGAAGGGCAAGTTGATGCTGGAAACGGGCGATGAAGACAACAACGTGAGTCCGAGTAACACCATTCGTCTCATCAACGCCCTGATCAAGAGCAACAAACGTTTTGACTTCATGATTTATCCGGGTCAACCGCACGCATACGGGCCAATGGCTCCCTACGCGTTCCAGTTGCAGGCGGAATATTTTGCGGAATTTCTGTTGGGTGACCGTAGCTTCCGCATGAGCGCGGATTTCAACCAGCATCCGCAGGATCGATAAAACGGGATAGTAGTGAAGCGCAAAAGCCGGTAAGAGAACTTCGAAATACAAGGTGCCAGCCGACAGCTTTTAACGCTGTGGGCTGGCACCTTGCTTGCAGAGCACCGCTTGTCGAGGCCGCATTGACCGAACCGTGTGTTCGGAACACGGAATTCAGCAGCAGGCAGCGCTCAGTTTTTACAAACCTACTGACACCTTGGTGTACACGAAGCGTCCGTTAAATCCGAACGGCGAAACTCCGTTGTACGGAAAAATGCCAAAATTCGACAAACCGCCGTTCGTCGTCGCCGGATCGCCCGGATTGAGATTGCGATCGGGATACACGTCAAAAATGTTGTCGGCTCCAATGCTCAGCGTGTACCGTGAACGCAACGCGTACGACGCAGCCAGATCACTGATCCACTTGGCACCAAATGTCTGATCGAGCGTTCCCGTGGCGTTCGATGATGTTGCGCCTGCCGCGATGCTTACTTCGCCGTAGCGTTGTGTGCGCGCATTGAGTCCAAAATTGCCGCGAGTGTAGTTCGCGGACACGAAAAAGTTATCGCGCGGGTTACCGTGTTCGATGCGCGTGCGTTCAATGTGCCCGAACAGACTCTCCTGAAACGCACGCAGCTGCGGCGGCGTCGAGTCAACGCGAGTTACCTTGACGGTGTTGTGATTGTACCCCGAAGTCAATCGCAGTACGGCGGCGCGCCCCAGTTGCGCGCTGTAGCTGGCGACGAGGTCAACGCCGTTGGAGCGAGTGTCAATTGCGTTCGAGAAAAAACGTCCGCCACTCACACCACTCAGATCTGCCTGTCTAAACAATTCCTGAATGGCGTCTCCAGTGAAATTATCAGAAAGCACGATGCGTTTATCGATGGTGATGCGATAGTAATCGGCCGTCAGCGCCAAGCCCCTCACGGGTTCAACGGCAATTCCGGCACTCAAGTTAAGAGAGCGCTCGGGCTGTAAATCTCGCGCTCCGAGCAGTCGTGCTTCCGCGGTGTTGACCGGGAATGTGCGAACGTCGAACGCCACGCCCTTATTGAAATTTGTCGCCGTTGACGAAAAGAATTCCTGACCGAGTGATGGTGCGCGAAAACCACTGCTGGCCGCGCCGCGCAATACAAAGCGTTCCGCGAGTTTGTAACGCGCAGCAACTTTTCCTGTGGTGGTTGAGCCAAAATCGCTGTACCGCTCAGCGCGCCCCGCCACATCGATCAGCAACTTGCTCGTAATCTCATTTTCAATATCGACGTACGCTGCGCCGTTGGTGCGTGAATGCGCGCCGGCATCACCGGGACGAAATCCGGGAAACACCTGCGAGCCATGGGCGGCGAGACGCGTGGTTGCTACACCATCCGCGTCGAGCACTTTCACATGGCCGTCGGTCCACGATGCGGAGTCTCCCTGTGAAATTGAGTATCGATCAGCGCGGAATTCGGCGCCAAGCGCAAGCCGCAGCGGTGTATTCCAGGGAGTCTTTACTTCGCGAAAAATGTCGAGCGTCGTTGTGGATTGCGCCGACGCCAACTTTCCTGCGTTGAACGAAGTAGGCGAAGCATTGCCCAACGAAACATTGGCGCTGTTGTCAATTGTGAATCCGAAGGCATTGCGACCGTACACCGAGCCCAGATCCCACTTCCAACCCAACGCGTTGCCCTTCGCACCAACAGAAAACGATCCGTCGTCAATATCAGACTTGATAAACGGCAAAAATCCGTCGGGATACAGAGAACGCACAGTGCGATCTTCCAGCGGCCGACGCCAGAAACCCGCCGATGCTCCCCGGCGATGACCGTATCCGCCAAACGCATAAAGTTCGACATCGTTATTGAACGTGTGACTGGAATTCAAAAACAGCTGCGTGTCATGGTTGTAGGAATCACCTTGCCAGTGATTAATGCTCGGGGCGCGAAGGTTGCGTGGGTCGCCGGTGAAGTATTGCTGGCGAGTATCAGGCAACGAACGATTCGTGCCGGCGCGATCGCGAACTTCGCCGCCAATTTGCAAATAACTTCGCTCACCGGGGGTCCACCCGTAATTCAATGACGACGTAACCACCTGGCCGTCGTGAACAGATTGTTCGGCAAGTTGTCCGGGAAATGCCACGGCGGACGTTGCATCGCGATTGTACGTGGTGAGGTTCTGGCCCGACTCGACGGTGAAATTGCCGGCGGCCTGACTCTTGAGAATGATGTTGACCACCCCTGCAATTGCGTCGGAACCGTATTGTGCGGCGGCGCCGTCGCGCAGAATTTCAACATGATCAATCATGCTGGCCGGAATTGCATTCAGATCGACGGCCTGCGAACCGCGGCCGACAAATCCGTTCAGGTTTACCAGCGCGCTGGTGTGACGGCGCTTGCCGTTTACGAGAATGAGCGCCTGATCGGGTGCCAGTCCACGCAACGTGACGGGTCGTATGTGATCAGTACCGTCGCCAACCGTAGTGCGCGGAAAATTCACAGACGGTGCCACCGACTGCAGCATCTGGGCTGTTTCCGTGCGCCCTGACTGCTGAATATCTGCGGCCGAAATAACGTCGATTGGTACCGGCGCGGAAATGACCGTCCGCTGTTCACCTCGTGTGCCCACTACAGCCACGCGTTCAAGATTGGTCCGAACGCGCTGGGCGTGAAAGTCGACGACGGTGGCTTCGGTGGTCGTAACATTTATTGAATCAAAGGTCGCGACGTAACCGATCAACAACATGCGCAGTTCGTAACGCCCGCTTGATAACGTCAGTTGATACGTGCCGTCAATGCGAGTTGTTACTGATCGTGCGGCAGACGAACGCTCAATAGCAGACGCAATGATTGTGGCACCGGCAAGCGCCTCTCCAGCGGGACCGGTAACACGACCTTTGACTAATGCGATGTTGGGTGCAGCGGTTTGTGCAAAGGTGTTGCCTGGTGGTTGAAACAACAGACTGGCCATGCAGAACGTCATGATAAGAGGACTACATCTCATTAGCGAAAACCTCGGCGTCGAGTGAATTGTTGAGAGTGCGCGGCACGAAACAGCGCGCAGTGGTACTCTCTAAATCGCATTCGGTGGGCCAAAGCAGACACTGTGTCGCAAATTGGCAGTATTGCCTCTGTAGCGAGTGTCGCTACACGCCCGCCGGCGCGACCGCCCGGTACAATAGCAAGCGCGCCTTTCGCCAATCGCGTTGAACGGTGCGCTCGGAAACCGAACGCAGTGCGGCAATTTCGACAAAACTGTAACCGCAAAAAAAGTGTAGATGCACCAATTCCGAGAGCATCGGCTCCATGACCGCGAGCTCCTGCATTGCATCAGTGAGTTGCTCAAGGTTGTACGACGTCTGTTCGGCTTCGGCCGAATTTGACACGTCGTTACTGAGTGTCACCTCGACCCCGTCACCACGTTTGTTCGCGTGCCGACGCCGCAAATGGTCGATAATCAGTCCGCGCATTGCCCGCGACGTGTATCCCAGAAAATGGGGAACGTCGGGGAACAACGCCGAGGAGCAATTTGTCACGCGAAGATACGTTTCATGCACGAGTGTAGATGGCCCGATGCCGATTTCTATTCCCGTTCGACGTAAAGCTCGTTCTGCAATGCCGTGCAATTCGGAATACATTGTGGCGAACAGGTCTTCGGTTGCCGAGAACCTACCTGCTATTGGTTCGCTGTATAGTGTTTGCGTGCTGCATCGCGCCACAAATTTCCTCCCTGGTTAGAATGGCGTGAACCTATTCGATGTGTATGATTCAAAACGTGATCCGGCACACGTTATGCGACTCTGTGCGCGTCATCGTACGTTAAGGATTGCAGCATTGTCGTCTGAATCATAAACTTTGCGTTGTACTTGATGGCAGTGCAACACGAACTGTCAGTTCACCGAATAATCCCTATTCAACGGAAAAAACATTGCACGGTTTTGATCGCGAACGTTGGCGAGTGCTCGAGCCCGCGCTTGATTTTGCACTATCGCTATCGTCGGGGGAGCAAACTGACTGGCTCGACAAGCTTTCAGTAGATGATTGCAACCTCGCCGATGAACTTCGCGCGTTGTTGCTGAACGAATCTGAGGCAAATCGCGCGGGATTTCTCGAAGAGCCGTCAGAATCAACGATGACGGGTGTGGAAATTGGCGCGTACGCGCTCGAGCGGCCACTCGGCAAAGGCGGCATGGGTTCAGTTTGGCTGGCACATCGCATTGACGGGCGTTTTGACGGGCGAGTCGCAATCAAGCTTCTCGATTCGACGTTGTTGAATGCCACCGGTCACGAGCGATTTCGCCGCGAAGGCTCCATGCTCGCGCGACTCACTCATCACTGCATTGCGCGTTTGCTTGATGCCGGAGTCTCCGACAACGGCCAGCCGTATTTGGTTCTCGAACACGTCGATGGGTTGCCGATCGATGAGTACGCAAAGACCCAACAGCTCAATCTTGCGCAGCGCATTCAACTGTTTTTGCAAGTGCTCGACGCGGTTGGACACGCACACGCGAATCTCATTGTGCATCGTGACCTGAAGCCGACGAACATTCTCGTCACAAAGAATGGCGCGGTAAAGTTGCTCGATTTTGGAATTGCCCGACTGCTCGATGCCGAAGGAACCGCACCTCGTTCAACAATTACGATCGAAGGAAGTCGAGCCTTTACCCCCGAATTCGCAGCGCCTGAGCAAGTACGCGGCGACACGATAACGACCGCCACCGATGTGTATGCGCTGGGGACCCTATTGTACCTGCTCGTGGCCGGTCGACATCCCACCGGCGAAGGCCACCGGTCTGCTGCCGACGCTGTTTGGCGCATTCTCGAAATACAACCGGCGCGCGTCGGGCACGGTGATCTCGATACCATTGTCGCGAAGGCGCTACGGAAAAATCCGCGCGAGCGCTATCAAACCGTCGCCGCATTTGCTGGCGATCTTGAACGATATTTGCGATTCGAACCTATCAGCGCCCGTCCCGCTTCGCCCGCGTATCGCGCACGGCGATTCCTGCGTCGGCATCGCGCCGCAGTTGCAGTCGGCGTTCTGGCGGTCGCCACAATGAGCGCGGCCACCGTGTTCTCGTTACGCCAAATGCACGAGGCGGAGCGACAACGCGCCGTGGCGGTCGACGCCAACAAGCGGGCCAACGCACAAGTCGAATTTCAGAAAGTGCTCACTTCGCAACTGGGCACGCGTCCAATGACGATTCGCGAAATTCTCGACCGCGCCAGCATCATTCTCGAACGACAATACGCCGGCGATCCACGCTTCCTGGTATCCATGCTCGTTCAAGTCTCCATGAGATATGCGGAACTTGGAGACACGAAAACCACTGCGCGTATTCTGGAGCACGCGGAAGGAATGGCTCTGCATGGCAACTACCCGCGAGAACTCGCTGAAGTCCGTTGCAATCGGGCCGCGAACGCAATGAGTGGCAATCAATTTGATGACGCCCGAAGCTGGCTACGCAACGCCGATTCATTGTTACGGCAGTTTCCCGATCAGGAAATCGAACTCGATTGTCTGCACCTCCGCGCGCAGCTCGCAATGGATACACAACATGGCGATAGCGCGCTGTTGCTCATTCGGCGCGCCATTGCGCTCGTGAACGGCATGGAGAGTGTTGTGCCAGTGCAGCACGTTGGGTTGCTCGCTACGTTGGCGAAGGCACTGGAACAACAGGGGCAATCAAGAGCCGCAATCGCAGCCTATCGCAGCGGCATTCACTTGCTTGATGTGAACGGACGAAGTGGAATGATTGAGCACAGCATCATTCAACATAGACTCGCAGTTGCGCTGTTGCAGGTTGGCGAAACGGCGGAGTCGGAGCAACTGCTGCAAGAGGCACTGCGGCAATTGGGTGACGCCGATCAGTTGGAAGCACGACCGCATTCGCCCTTGCTTCACTACGCGTATGCTGCGCTGTACAATCACCACTTCGACACCGCGCAGACCTATTTCAAACTTCTCGCGCTACAGAGTGCGGCGGAGCATTCGACCGACTGGGAGGCGAAGGCCCTGTTTGGACTCATTCAAACAAATATTCGACAGAGCCAACTTGGCGAAGCGCGTCGAAATTTTACTCGCTTCCAACAGCTTCACTACGTTCCAGGGTTCGCCAACTCACCCAACGAGCTAATCGATGAACGTTTGGTACGTGCGTTAATGGCGCGTTCGGTCGGCGACGCTGCAACGACGTATGAGAATGCGCTCGAAGTGATTACGGCGAGTGGTTTCTACGAAGGCAAGCGCGGCCGCATGTTTCATACGGCTCTCATACTTGGCGCTGAAAGCGCGCTGGCGCTTCATCGTCCGGCGGACGCTCTCAAGTTGGCGCGCGAGGCCTGGTCGAACGCCGCGACCGACTCCTTGTCCGAACGCCAGAGCGCCTATCTGGGCGAAGCGCGCTTCGTTGCGGCGCGCGCGCTGCTCGCTACTGGCGATAGCGCCGGTGCGCGATTTGGCTTGCAGCATGCACTGCCTGCGCTCAAGTTTGGCGCGGGCGCCGATCATCCACGAGTTAAGGAAATACAGTCACTGATGCACACACTGAAACGCTGAATGCAGAATTACGAAGTCGAACTCGCGGATGAATACGTGCTGACGATTGCGGTGCAGGGCACGTGAACCTCGCCACCAAGGTCTCGATCGCACTGGTTGCTGGTCTGGCCGTCGGCATTGCCATCGCAAGTAGTGTGCATCCAGTCGTTAAATCCATTCCCGGCTTTGTCGAACCAATCGGCACGCTCTGGGTGAATGCATTGCGCATGACCGTGATCCCGCTTGTTGTCTCCGCGATTCTTGTTGGAGTTACATCACTACCAGACTCACGCAGCGTTGGGCGGCTTGGCTCACGGGCGTTAGTCTTTTTCGGCATTGTGCTGCTCATAGCGGCGACCGTCAGCACGTTCGCTGGTCACGCCGCGCTATCACAACTCACCATCGACCCGGTCGCGGCAACCGCGCTCCGCGCGAGCGCAGAGCAGGCAACCGGTGCGGCGGTTGCATCGGCCACGAAAATCCCCACGTTTGCTCAGTGGATGGTCGATCTGATTCCGTCCAACCCCATCAAGTCGGCGGCAGACGGCGCAATGTTGCCGCTCATTGTATTCACATTGCTGTTTGGCGTCGCAATCACTCAACTCAACGAAGTCAGTCGTGCAAGTCTGGTGTCGTTTGTGCGCGCCATCAACGAGGCGTCGCAAACGTTGGTGCGGTGGATTTTGATTGCCGCGCCGATTGGCGTGTTTTGTATCTCCGTGCCGCTCGCCACGAAGCTGGGCGTAGCATCCGTTGGTGCGGTCGCATACTACATCGCAATCATTGTCGCACTGAATATTCTGTTCACGGCCGCACTGTATGTCGCCGCTGCCGTCATTGGCCGTCAGCCGCTCAGATTGTTTGCGCGCGCCGCAGCTCCGTCGCAGGCCGTTGCATTCAGCACGCGTTCGTCGCTGGCCTCGTTGCCGGCCATGATGGAAGGCGCAAAAGATGTTCTGCAAATTCCTGTCGCTGTTCGATCGTTCGTGCTGCCGTTCGCGGTGGCGATGTTTCGTTGCGGTGGCGCGATTGCGTTGCCAATTGGCGTCGTATTCGCGGCGAAGCTGTTTGGCATTGAACTACACACGCAAGAACTTGTGACGATTGTACTGACGTCGGTCGTGACGACGCTAAGCGCGCCTGGAATTCCGGGCGGTTCGATCATTGTCATGGTGCCGGTGTTGCTCGCGGTGGGTTTGCCTGTCGGTGCCATCGGGCTGTTGCTTGGTGTTGACACTATTCCCGACATGTTTCGCACGGTTACCAATGTGACCGCAGATTTGGCCGCCACGACGATTCTCAATCGGTTTGAGCGAACTGCACAACCACATTCGTGATTGAATCTGCACTGGAGTGTCGGCTTCAGCGTTGATTGTGCGTTTTTCTAAATATGACACCAAACGATTCCCTTCCTCGACGCACCTTCTTGATCGACGCGGCCCGAATCGCTGCGGTCGGATGGCTGGCCTTCGATCTGTCACTCCTCGAAGCCTGCGCCCGAGACAACACCGCCCCCGACTCCGCGCTCGCGCACCTTACGGCCGCCCAGGCGCGAACCATGCGTGCTTTCGCCGCGCAGATTCTGCCGTCGGAAAACGGTCTTCCTGGCGCCGAGGAGGCCGGGGCGGTGCATTTCGTCGATCGAGCAATGGGCCTGCCATACTTTGCCGATTCGGTGCCCGTCGTGCACGCTGGACTTGCCGACCTCGACTCACGCGCCACTGCGTCGGGTGCGCGCGACGGATTCGCGTCGCTCTCCAGCGCGAAACAGATCCAGCTCATGCGCGAGATCGAGACAACGCCGTTCTTTTCGACAGCACGATCACTCGTCGTAATTGGGACGCTCGCCGATCCGTCGTACGGCGGCAATCTCGGCGGCGCAGGATTGAAATTGCTCAACATTGAACACCAGCCAAGCTACGCTTCGCCATTTGGATGGTACGACGCGCAGTCCATCTCACCGTCGGCCGCGGCGGGCGCATGAATCAGCGAACGTATTCATCATCCGACGTCGTGGACTTCGTCATCGTCGGCTCGGGTGCCGCGGGAGGCGTATTGGCGAAGGAGCTCGCGACGGCAGGATTCGAGGTTGTCGTGCTCGAGCAGGGGCCGTGGCGGCAGTCGTCAGAGTTTACGCACGACGAACTGGCTGTCGAGCGACAGTTCGACTTGTTGAACATTGCAACCGAACCCGTTCAAACATTCCGCACCACGAGCGCCGAAGCGCCGCGGCGCAATACAGGGTTGAGGTTACGGTACTTGAAAGGCGTTGGCGGCAGCAGCGTGCACATGGCAGCCAACTACTGGCGCTTCCGCCCCAGCGATTTTAAAGAACGCTCACTTGTCGGATCGGTCGCTGGTGCGTCACTCGCCGATTGGCCGATCACCTACGAAGAGCTCGAGCCGTACTACACGAAGGTCGATTGGGAGATCGGTGTGTCCGGCGCGCCCGGTCCGTTCGATCCACCGCGCTCGAAGCCGTACCCGATGCCGCCCATGCCAACCAAATCGTCGGGCGTGCTGCTCGATCGGGCGGCAGCAAAGCTTGGACTGCACTCCCAGGCCGCGCCGCTGGCGATTAATTCGCAAACACGCGACGGTCGTTCTGGTTGCATGGGATGCGGGCATTGCTACAACTACGGGTGCGAGTTCGGCGCAAAGTCGTCGTCACTTGTTACGGTCATTCCGAAAGCCGTGGCAACGGGACACTGCGAGATACGCACCGGCTGCACGGTATTCCGCGTCGAAACGAACGCCAGGGGACGCG